>JALWHQ010000362.1 GCA_026983525.1 Anaerolineae bacterium
AAGTGGTCCAATGCCTTCCTTAGAAATTTTGTCTGAGAATTGAGCCCCATACCCAAACGACTTAACTCAATATGCGACCTACGGCGAAGTTTCTCGATGACACGCTTATAGACACCGTCATCCAGGAGGCCCAACGGCTGCTTCAGGAATACGGCGTCTTCGTCTACCACCCCGAATTGTTGCGGCGCATGGCGGACGCGGGCTTGCGGGTGGACGAAGCGCGCCAGTGCCTCTACATCGATCCCGACCAAGTCAAGGACGCGCTGGAGAAAGCGCCGTCTGCCGTGCATCTCTTCACGCGCGAGGGCGAACCGTACGCCACCCTCACCGGTGACAGGGTGCACTTCACGCCCGCCTCATCCGCGCTGTACATTCTCGACCACCGCACCGCACGTCGGCGCCGCCCCACCACGGCGGACCTTGTGGACTACGCGCGCGTCGTTTCTGGTTTGAAGCACGTCGCCTACCCTTCTACCGCCTTCAGCACCAACGATGTCCCCCAACATATGGCCGATGCCTGGCGGCTCTACGTGCTCCTGGCCCACACCCCTCGGCCCATCGTCTCCGGGGCCTTCACCCCGGACGGCGTGCCCCGCATGGGCGAACTCATGCTCCTCTTCCGTCAGAGTCGGGAAGACCTACGCCAACGGCCCATGAGCATCTTTACCGTGTGTCCCACCAGTCCCTTGCGCTGGAACGAGGATTCCTCCCAGAACCTTATGGACTGTGTGGACTGGGGCATCCCTATGGAGTTCGTGCCCGTCGCGCTGATGGGTCTCATCAGCCCCGTCACTCCTATGGGTACGGTCATCGTCCACACCGCGGAAATTCTGAGTGGTATCGTCATGACCCAGACGCTACGCCCCGGCCATCCGGTGCTCTTCGGGGGAGCGCCAGCCGCGTTCCACATGCAGTTGACGACCAACCCCATGACCGCGGTGGAGGCTCTACGCGTATTCGCTGCCTATACGCAGGTCGGCAAGGCCCTGGGATTACCGACGCAGGCTTACCTGGGGCAGAGCGATGCGAAGGCCCTGAACATGCAGGCCGGCGCGGAAACCTACGGGGGCATGGTGCTGGCTGCGCTGCTGGGGGTGAACTCGGTTTCCGGACCGGGCATGTTGGACTTCGTCAACCTCTTTAGTTTGCAAAAATTGGTGTTCGATGACGAACTGGCGGCTCACGCCCTCTTCCTCGTGAAGGACATAGACGTGGTCGGGGACGTGCCCCTGGATGACTTCGTGCGCACGGTGCGGGAAGAGGGCCACGTGCTGACCTGGTCTCACACGTTAGAACACTGGCCTCAGCACCTTTACCTCCCCGGCCCGGCCGTTGATCGAACCAACCGGGATCAGTGGAGCAAGTTGCCCCAGGAATGGCAGGAGGAAGCCTCGCGGCTGCGCCACCTGGTGGAGGAGGCCATCGCCAACTACCAGGGGCCACCGGTGGACGAGGCGCGACACGCGGAGATGCGTCGCATCCTGCAGGTCGCCGCGGGCGAGGACGTGACCTTGCCGGAGGTGCGCATCGAAGTGCGGACACCGCCCCGCGCGCGCAAGCGCGAACGTCGCCGCCGCCGCCGCTGACATCCCCCCCGAACCACGTGACATTCCGGCGCGCCTTAAGGGAATGGATTCCTCCGGATCGCCTCGGACAGAAGCGTGGTGAAAGACTGTCTCCAATGCCCCCGGAAACGCCACACCGTTAGAGTGCTGAAAGTCGGCCGGGCAGAGTTGCCAGCATTGTGATGTTCTGGTAAACTTTCCGATAAGGCGGAGAAGCGACATCGCAGACAGCAGACAGTGGAACACCGCATCCGTCGTCTGCCGCTACGAATAGCCGACATCGGCAAGCAGTTAAGACATATTGGACATTTGGTAAACGGCCGCTGGCCGTAAGGTAAGAGAGGCGAGTGGGAGAGACCTCCTCCCTTTTCCAAGCCTCGGAACTTTGTCAAAAGTCCAAGACATATGGCTGATTGACTGACAAAACTTTGCCCTTGGGAGGTGCCGTACGGGAAGAGTGAGGGGAGAAGGGTTTTGCTGGGCGCCGGGCTTCGCCCGGCGCCCAGCAAAACCTCCCCTCCTCCCGTCCTCCACAACCGGCCTGTTAACGCATATAGATTTGTCAGTCCAGCCAGGACATATGGAAGGGGAAGAATCTGATGGCAAGTCGTGCTCTATCTGGCAAGGAAAAGGTTCTGGAAGCAACGTTGGCAACGCTCAAGAAGCGATTTGGGGAAGGCGCCATTATGCGGCTCAACGAAGCCGCACAACACGTCGAAGTCATCCCCACAGGGTCGATTAGTCTGGACGTAGCGCTGGGAGTTGGAGGCATACCTCGTGGCCGCATCACGGAAATCTACGGCCCGGAATCCTCGGGTAAGACCACCATCTGTTTGCACGTCATTGCCGAAGCCCAGAAGCGCGGTGGCGTGGCCGCCTTCATCGACACGGAGCACGCGTTGGATCCGGCGTATGCCGCGCGCATTGGGGTGGACATCGAGAACCTTCTCGTCTCCCAGCCGGATACGGGCGAGCAAGCCCTGGAGATTGCCGAGGCATTGGTGCGCTCGGGCGCGGTGGACGTCGTCGTCATCGACTCGGTAGCGGCCCTGGTTCCGCGCGCCGAAATTGAGGGAGAGATGGGCGACGCCCATGTTGGCCTTCAGGCCCGCCTGATGAGCCAGGCGCTGCGCAAACTCTCCGGCGCCATCAAGGCCTCGAACACGGCCATGATCTTCACCAACCAGTTGCGCCAGAAAATCGGCATCATGTTCGGCAACCCCGAGACGACCACCGGGGGAATGGCCCTTAAGTTTTACGCGTCTGTACGCCTGGACGTGCGCCGCATCGAGAGCATCAAGCGGGGCACGGAAATCATCGGCAATCGCGTGCGCGTGACGGTGAAGAAGAACAAGGTCGCACCGCCCTTCCGCGTGGCCGAGTTCGACATTATGTTCAACGAGGGTATCAGCCGCGCGGGCGATTTGTTGGATCTCGGTGTGAAGATTGGACTTATTGAAAAGCGGGGCTCTTATTACCTGTATAATGATGAACGCCTGGCCCAGGGGCGCGAGAACGCAAAGGAAGCCATTCGTCAGCGCCCGGAATTGGCCCAGGAACTGGAAGCGCGTATTCGCGAGTACTTCGGCCTGGCACAAGCACCAAGTAGCGACGCCGAACAAGCAGAAAACAGGGGCCAATAGCCCACCCGACTTTGCGTAAAAGACGTTACACGCCGTACGTGGAGATGGTCATCGCGCCGTGCTGAACGCGCGATATGGGTACATCTCTGAGGAGGTC
>JALWHQ010000363.1 GCA_026983525.1 Anaerolineae bacterium
CCGTGGGGGGGAAAAGAGCCACCGCCACGCCCATGTTGACCAGGGCCTGCAGGGTGAACCAGGTGGTGATCCCCGCAGCGAGCAAACTGGCAAAGGCATCGGGGGCCTGGGCGGCGATGGCAAATCCCCGATAGGCCAGGATGCCGAACAGCACGATGATGAGCGAAATGCCCACCAGCCCGAAAGCATGTCCCAACGCGGAAAGGATGAAATCGTTGTGAATGGCGGGCACGTAGGTGTCCAGCGCGCCCGGCCCCCGCCCCAGAACACCCCCTTCCTGCATGACCGTCACCGCCGCTTTCAGGTGCGACCATCCCTCCGCGTCGGGGTTACGCCACACGTGAATGAGTTCGCGAATGCGCGCCTGCGCGTGTCCCGACTTCGCCACAAGCAGCGCCGCCGTGACCATGCCCGCGGCCACTCCCAGGGACACGTGCCGCATCTGGGCCCCCGCGATAAAGAACATGGCAAACCCAATCCCCCCCAAGAGGAGGGCCGTGCCGATATCCGGCTGTAGGGCAACCAAACCGGCCGTGAAACCGACGATGATGCCGAAGGGGATGAGGCCGTATTCCAGGACTTTGAGTTGCTCCCGACGCGCGGTGAGCCACGTGGCCAGGTAAACGACCAGCGAGAACTTGGCCACCTCCGACGGCTGAATGCGATTTCCAAAGAGAAAGCGGCTGGAGCCAAAGCGCGCGGGCATGAAGAGCACGCCCACGAGCAGCAGCAATGTGGCCGCGAACAAGGGAATGGCCAGGCGGCGCCACACCGTGTACGGAACGTGAGCCATCACCAACAGCACCGCCAGACCCAGAATCGTCCACATGACCTGGCGACGGAAATAGCGGGCCGGGTCGGGGGCCGCTCCTGCCGACGCGATCCACACGGTGGCGCTGTACACGGCCACCAATCCAATCACCAACAAGACCAGGACGACGACCAGCAGGGTGGGGTCGAACCCGCCCAGACGAAATGTGCCTGCCCGTGCGTTGTAGCGCTGCATTGTCGGCTCCTTTGATTCACGCAGGTGTTGGGAGGCGCTGCTCACAGTGTTCTCCTTCCACCAGGGCCCGAACCAACCGGCGGAAATGTTCGCCCCGCTCTTCAAAGTTCCGATAGGCGTCGAAACTGGTGCCGCCCGGAGAGAGGAGCACAATATCGCCCGCCCGCACAACCATCGCAGCCCGCTTGACCGCTGCTTCCAAATCGGTAACCTGCTCCACCGTCTCCAGGCGGCCGTGCCCATTGCCCACGTAGGGCATAAGCACCTCGTTCACCAGGGGAGCAATCTCCCCAAAAGCAATGACGTGGCGCACGCGTTGGGCTGCTTCCTGCGCAAACTCCTCCCAGGGCAGGTGTTTGTCCCGCCCCCCGGCCAGCAGGACAATCGGCTCCTTGAAGGAGCGCAGGGCGGCCACCACCCGCTCGGGCGCGGTGGCAATGGAATCGTTCACCCACAGCGCGCCCTTCCACTCGGCCACGATCTCCAGGCGGTGTGGAACCCCCTCGAACCGCCGGGCCACCGCGGTTATTGCCTCCACCTCCGCCCCGACGACGGCCGCCAGGGTGGCCGCGGCCAGCACATTGGCCACGTTGTGCCGCCCGCGCAGCCGCAGTTCCTCGACCCGACAAATCGTCTCCTCCCGCCCGTCAAGGCGCAGGCGCAGCACATCCCCGTCCAGATACGCGCCCTCGGGCACCGGGCCCTCCAGGCTGAAGGCCAGTCTGCGCACGCCCGTGGGCACCGCGTCGTGCCACCACCCGCGCGTCCAATCGTTATCCCACCCTAAGACAACCGTGTCCCCCGCTTTCTGATAGCGGAAGATGTTGCGCTTGGCCTCCGCGTAGGCCTCCATGCTCGGGTGCCGATCCAGGTGGTTGGGCGTCACGTTCAGCACCGCGGCCACGCGCGGGCTTTGCCTGCACAGTTCCAACTGAAAACTGGACAACTCCAGCACCAGCCAGTCCGTCGGTCGAACGCCCTCCAAGCGGTCGATGAGGGGCGTGCCGATGTTGCCCCCCACGTGGGCGGTGATCCCCGCCTCCTCGAGCATGAGCCCGGTCAGCGTGGTCGTTGTCGTCTTGCCCGCGGAACCGGTGATGCCCAGCACGGGCGCGGGCGACAGTTGCAAGGTGAGCAACGTGTCATTGCTCAGGGGAATCCCCCGCCGTCGCGCCTCCTGCACAATCGGGATGGTGGGGGGCACACCGCCGCTCAGGCACAGGAGGTCGGCCCCGTCGAGCAAGGTGAGGGGGTGGCCGCCCAGGGCAAAGGTCACCCCCAGGCCCTCCAACTCGGCCACCTCCGCAGCCAGCGCGTCGGCCGACCGCACATCGGAGATGACGACGTGCGCGCCGGCGCGGGCGAAGAATCGAGCCAGGGCCTTGCCCTGCCGACCCAGCCCGAGAATCACAATCTTTCGCCCCTCAAACTCCTGTGGCCCAATCACCCTCATCCACGCTCCCAAGAAAGAGAACGCATCGTCTCCATCAGATCAACGCCAATGCCACGCCCAGCATGGCGCTCAGAATGCCCACCAACCAGAAGCGCCATGTCACTTGTGTTTCCGACCAGCCCAGGGCCTCGAAATGGTGGTGCAGGGGCGCCATCTTGAAAATGCGGCGTCCCTGCCCGTACAGCCGCTTGGTCAACTTGAAGTAACCGACCTGGATGATGACGGAGAGGGCCTCGGCCACGAAAACCGCGCCCACAACGGGCAGCAACAACCACTGCCCCGTCATCAGGGCAACCACGCCCAACGTCGCGCCCAGGGCCAGCGAGCCCGTGTCCCCCATGAAGAGTTCGGCCGGGTGGGCGTTGAACCAGAGGAACGCCAGCACCGCGCCCACCACGGTAAAGCAAAACGCGGTTAGCCAAATCTGCCCCTGCAGGTAGGCGATCACGCCGTAGGCGGCGAAGGAAATGGCCCCGATGCTTCCCGCCAGTCCGTCCAGCCCATCGGTCAGGTTCACGGCATTGGACGCGCCGACGATAATCAGCATCGCAATGGGGATGTACCACAACCCCAACGGGATTTTCTCCGGCACGGTAGGGATGGCGATGCTCTGCAACCCCAATCCAAAGTGAAGGGCCAGGGCAGTAAGCAAGGCCAGCCCCATTTGCAGAGCGAACTTCTGCCGCGCGCTCAAGCCCTCGCCCTGGGCGCGCCGGCCGCGAATCCCTTCCAGATCGTCGATCATGCCCAAGAGCCCGAACGTTATCATCACCCCCACAGGCACAAGGATAGAGCGCCCGATGTACGTGCGCCCCAGGAGGTTCGCAACGTTCAGGGCCAGGGTGATGAGGACCACCGGGATCAAGATCATGACCCCGCCCATGGTCGGTGTACCCATCTTCACCAAATGGGACGAGGGCCCCTCCACTCGGATTTTCTTGCCCATCCCGTACCGTTTCAAGAGCATAATCAAGGGCCGCCCCCATATAACGGCCAGAAAAAACGCAATGGTCCCCAGCGTCAACGAATAGGCCATGATACCTTGACGAGTTCTCTATGCTTCCACCGGTGCTCTCAGCGCATCCACCACCCGTTCCAGTGCCATGGCGCGCGAGGCCTTGACCAGCACCACATCTCCCGGCTCCAGCCAGGCTTCCGCTTGCTTGATGGCCTCCTCCACCGTGTCCACAGCGGCCACATGGTCGGGATTCATGCCCGTCGCCACGGCTTCCTCCGCGATCCAGCGGGCGCGAGGCCCCACCGTGATAAGCCGCTGCAGCACTTCGGCCGCGCGCGCGCCCACCTTCCGGTGGCCGACCTCTTCATAACTCCCCAATTCCAGCATGTCGCCCAAAATCGCCACCCGACGGCCGTCCAGGTCGGCCAGCAGGTTCAGAGCGGCGATCACACTGGTCGGGCTGGCGTTGTACGTGTCGTCGATGATCTTCGTGTCGCGAATGCCGGGCACAACGATGATGCGCAACTGGACGTCCGTGTCCTGCAGGCCGGCCACGATTGCTTCCCATTCCATGTCGAAGACCAACCCCACCGCGGCCGCGCGCAGGGCCGTGTGCACATTGTGCTGTCCCAACCAGGGGAGCCGCACGGGTATGACGTCCCTGCCGTAGTGAAAGGTGAAGCGCACCCCTTCCAGGCCCAAAGATTCCACATCATCCGCCCAAAGGTCGGCCTCGGGGGTGAGGCCATACGTGAAGACCTGGGCCCGCGTCACCTCGGCCATGCGCCTCACCTGTTCGTCGTCCCAATTGAGAACGGCCACGCCGTTCTCGGGCAAGGCGCGCACCAGTTCCGACTTGGCCTCCCAAATGCGCTCCACCGTGCCCATCCGCTCCAGGTGGCTGACCCCCACCATGGTGATAACGCCCACGTGGGGATGAGCGATCTCGCATAGGGCCTGGATGTCTCCCGGAACGTAGGCCCCCATTTCCAACACCAGCGCCTCATGCTCCTCGTCCAAATGCAGCAGCGTGAGGGGCAAGCCGATTTCGTTGTTGTAACTGGCTCGGCTCCACAGCACATTGAAGCGTTGCCGCAGCACGGCCGCGGTCATTTCCTTGGTGCTGGTCTTACCCACGCTGCCGGTGATGCCCACCACGCGCGGGGAAAACAGGCTGCGCCAGTACGCGGCCGCGCGTTGTAGCGCTGCCAGCGTATCGGGCACGCGAAAGACAACGGGCAACCCCACCGGCTCCCGGGGATATTGGGCCACATCCACGACTGTGGCCTCCACCCCGTCGGGAACACGGGTGACCAGGGCGGCGACCGCGCCACGGGCCAGCGCGTCCGCCACGAATTCGTGACCATCGCGCTGCTCGCCGGGCAAAGCGATAAAGCACGTGCCCGCCTTGGTCTGGCGGGAATCAATGATGACTTCGCGCAGGGAGACATCGGGCAGGCGCAACGCCCCCCGGGGGTCGCCTCCTATGCCCAGCCACATGTGCCGGAGCGTGATGGTCACCTTATCCTCCCTTCGCGAAATGGCTCATCCCTGGCATTATACCCGCCCTATCCGACGCCTCCTATTCCCCGCACGTTCCACGTCATGTCAGCAGGTATTGGGTATCAGATATCAGGTATTGGATATCTCGGGAAAGGTTTCGCCCTTCAGACTACGGAATTTGATACCCAATACCCGATACCCAATACCCAATACCCGAACTACCGGTAAGCAATATCGAGATCCCTCTCTCCAGTTCGTGATCCGTATACCTCCACCCTCACCGCAGGTACGGGAGGATGGCATTGGCTATGCGCACAAACGTTGGGTAGGCCGTGTTCAGCGCCCACAGCGCGGCCACCGGCTCTCCATTGGGGCCTGTCTGCGGGCGCTCCATCATCACCAGCACGATGACCTTGGGATCCTCGGCCGGAAAGTAGCCCACGAAGGTGACATTGCGATCCTGGGTGGTGTACCCTTCTTCCTCTGCAATTTCGGCTGTGCCTGTCTTGCCTGCCACAGCAACACCAGGTACACGCACCCCACTCCCGGCCATGGCCTCTACCGCCTTAGTCAGCCAACCGGTCACCACTTTCGATGTTTTTGCGCGCAGGACCCGACGCCCTACCGGCCATGTGACTTCGTAATAAGTATCTTGCTTGTAAAATCCCCGCAACACGTGAGGACGTACAAGCACGCCCCCGTTGGCAATCACGGCCATGGCTCGGATCAATTGGATGGGAGTAACCGAAATGCCTTGCCCAAAAGCGTTCGTTGCCAGGTCGAAGTAGGCCCAATGCACGTCATTGGGCCAGCGCACCAAGCCCGCGTACTCATTCGCCAGGTCAATCTCAGTAGGCCGCCCAAACCCAAATTTTTTCAAATAAGAATAAAAGATGTCAGGCCCCGTCTTTACCGCCACGCGTGCTGTTGCCACGTTCAAGGAACGGGAGAGGATGGTCGCGGGATCGACCATGCCATACCCTTTGCCCCCCGCGTTACGAATGATGCCCTCGGCATACTCGATTTGCGCTTCATCGCGAATGCGACTGTTTTCGTGGATGACGCCCGCGTCATAGGCGGTGGCGAAGGTGATGGCTTTGACCACGGAGCCGGGCTCGTACATCATGGACACGGCCCGATTCCGCATGGCTTCGGCCACTTCCTCTGGGTCGGTGTACACCCGTTCAGGGTCGAACACGGGCCAGGACGCCATGGCCAAAATGGCGCCATCGCGCGGGTCCATGACAATCGCCGTGGCCGAGTGGGGCTCGTACACCTCCACCGCGTGGGCCAGTTCCTGCTCCACCGCGTACTGAACGGCCGTGTCGATGGTCAGCACCAGGTCACAGCGGAAGGGCGAAGGGAAGAAGGGGGACGCGCCCCCGGGCAACGGGGCCTCCCGCTTGTGGTCGGGGTCCAGGCCCTGACACCGGGCCAGAAAATCCCGGTAATAGGCGTGCACCCCACCCTCGACCTTGGGGGGAATCTGCCGATTGCGATACCCCAGCACGTGGAAGGCCAGGGTACGGTTGGGATAGTAGCGCACCCAGCGGGTCTCGACCCACAGCCAGGGCATCACGCCCTCTTCGGAAAGTTCTGCCCGCTTTGCTCGCGCGGCCTCCGCCACCAGACGGGAGATGTTGGGAACGGCCACGGGAGTTTGGGCCTTTTGTTCATACGCGCGCGCCACCTCCCCCCACACGGTATCTCCCAGCCCCTGTTCCTGCAGCCAGGAGCGCACATCGGGCAGTTCGGTGTCGTCCAACAGGGCGGGGCTGATGTACAGCACGTGGTAGGGCACATCCATGGCCAGCACGCGCCCCTGACGGTCGACCACAGTGCCCATGGGGGCTATGGCAAACGAGACGGTTTGGGGCGCGCGTTTAGGCCGCGATGCGCCCACCACCTGCAGGTGAATGACCTGCAGCCAGATAACGAGCATCACCAGGGAGACTCCCACCATCACGGTGAAAAGGCGTCGCCCAATGTAGGCTTGACGAGAAATCACGATGCCGCCTCACTTTTATTTCAGATGAAACGCATCGAGCCAGAGAGCGAGGGTGTCGGGTCGCGCTGTTTCAGTGTCAGAATCCACAGGGAGGGTCACGTCCGCGGACAGGACATGGGCCTGTTCCCCCACAGCAACCGGAAGCACCGCGGCCGTCGCGCCCTGGGTGTCCGCAAGGAGCGCCAGGGAGGAGACGCTCAAATTGTCGGCCACCATCGCTGCCCGCCACGCGTTTTCCTCGGTCAGCACATCCAACCGTTGTTGCAGGACTTCGGTCTCGCTGCGCACCGCGACGATCTGCCCGGCTAGGTGCAGGTACAGGAGCAGGAGTACCCCCACGTACACGCTCACGGCCAGCACGATGACATGCGTGCGGGAAAAATCGAGCCACAGGCGCACGCGCGGCCATCGCCAACTTCCCAAGTGTGACCAGGTAGACGAACGAACGGTCATGGTACAGCCCTCCTTTACACCCTTTCCACGACGCGCAGTTTGGCACTCCTGCTACGCGGGTTCCTTTGCACCTCGTCTGGGCTGGGCACGACGGGTTTACGCGTAAGAATGCGCACCTGGGCTTTGTGGCCACAGGTGCACACCGGTTGCCGCGGCGGACAAATACAATCCCTGGCTTCCCGCCGGAAGAAGTGTTTGACAATGCGGTCTTCCAGGGAATGAAATGTAATGACGGCCAGCCGTCCTCCCGGGCGCAACACCGCAATCGCCTGAGGTAGGGCCCGTTCCAGCGCCCCCAGTTCGTCGTTCACCGCGATGCGCAATGCCTGAAAGGTGCGCGTGGCCGGATGCAGGCGCTGCCCGGGACGGCGGGGCACAACGCGAGCGACAAGGTCCGCCAACTCGGTTGTCGTATAAATAGGACGAGCCCGGACAATGGCCCGGGCAATGCGGCGCGCGTAGGGGTCTTCCCCATACGCGCGGATGAGGCGTGCGAGGTCTTCCTCATCCAGAGCGTTAACCAGATCGGCTGCGGTGTGGGGCAACGACGGGTCCATGCGCATATCCAGGGGCCCCGGCCGCAGGAAGGAAAATCCCCGCGCGGCATCCGCCAGTTGGTCGGATGAGACCCCCAGATCCATTAGTACGCCGTCGGCCGGAACGAACCCTTCCCGTTCGGCAACGGATTGCAACTGATCGAAGTTTGCGTGCACGAGTACCACCCTGCGCCCAAATCGATGAAGGCGTCGTTGTGAGCGTCTGAGCGCATCGGGGTCGGCGTCCAGCCCTAACAGCCGACCGCCCGGCGCACTCGCCTCAAGAATTGCTTCTGCGTGCCCGCCACCTCCTACGGTAGCATCGATGTAGGTTCCCCCGGCATGGGGCCTGAGGAAGTGGAGCACCTCGTTCAGGAGCACGGGCTCGTGAGCCGAGGCACTCAGAACCCGCTCGGCCATGACCCCGGCAACACCTCGTTCTCGTCAATGTCCTCCACTTCCCGGTCCCACGCCTCGGGGGCCCAAAGTTCCATGTAGGTGTGCAGCCCTGTTACAATGACTTCCTGAGTAATGCCGGCATATTCACGCAGTGAGGGCGGGATGAGAATCCGTCCCGCACGGTCGATTTCCTGCACGTGCGCGCTGCCGATGATCCAGCGCCGTGCTCGCCGTGCGTTCCGGTCACCCAAAGGGAGAGCATCCAACTTGGCGACCACCTCCTGCCACTTGCTCATAGGGAACACAAACAGACACTTATCGAGACCCTTTGTCACGACGACCTGGTCACCCAGGAACGGACGAAATTTGCTCGGTAGGGTCAGGCGTCCCTTGCTGTCCAAACGGTGGCGGTGGTCGCCTGCGATCACAGGTGCTCCTCCCACAATGCCCCACAATACCCCACTTTATCCCACATTATACCACGATTTTGGGATTTGGCAAGAAGTAAAGGAGAAGAATTGGACGTGCAAGAGGGTTCGTGAAGAAATTTTAAGGTGAAGGTCGAAGGCTTCCCACTCGCATAACGATTGAGGGGTAACACGTAACGATTGACGATTAAGGAGTAAGGTGCACAGGGCTCGTGGATTCCGGTTGTTCCGTCCGGGACTTTATGTTAGGATATACCCTGCCAGCCACTGCAAGCGGACATCTGCACTTTTCAATGTGCACTTTGCACTTGCCATTTGCACGTGCCATGATCTACCTGGACCACGCGGCAACCACACCTGTTGACGAGCGCGTGCTGGAGGCGATGCTCCCCTACTTTCGGGAGCAGTACGGCAATCCCTCCAGCATTCACGCGCGCGGGCGCGAGGCGGCCAAAGCCCTGCGTCAGGCGCGCGCGACGGTGGCCGACATCCTCAACTGCACGCCCAAGGAAATCATCTTCACGTCCTGCGCGACGGAGAGCAACAACCTGGCCCTGCGGGGCATCGCCTTTGCGCAGCGGGCCAGAGGCCGCGGGCGCCACCTGGTCGTCTCCGCGGTGGAACACAAGGCCGTGCTGGTGACGGCCAAGGGCCTGCGGGACCACTACGGCTTCGACCTGAGCATCGTGCCCGTGGACGAGTACGGGAGGGTATCCGCGGACGATGTGGCCGCGGCCCTGCGCGAGGACACGATCCTGGTCAGTGTGATGTACGCCAACAACGAGGTGGGCACGGTGCAGCCCATCGCGGAGATCGCCGCGCTGTGTCGCGAGCGGGGCATTCCCTTTCACACGGACGCGGTGCAGGCGGCCAACTACTTCTCGCTGGACGTGGAGGCCCTGGGGGTGGACGCGCTCTCGCTCAGCGCGCACAAGTTCTACGGCCCCAAGGGGGTGGGGGTACTTTACCTGCGCAGCGGCACGCCCCTGTGGCCGCAAATGACGGGCGGAGGCCAGGAGCACAAGCGCCGCGCGGGCACGGAGAACGTGGCGGGCATTGTGGGCCTGGCGCGCGCGCTGGAGATTGCCCAGTCCACGCGCGAGGAGGAAAGCGCGCGGGTGCGCGCGCTGCGCGACCGCCTCATCGAAGGCGTCCTGGCGCGGGTTTCCGACGTATATCTTACGGGACACCCGACGGAGCGGCTGCCCAACCATGCTTCGTTCGTCATTCGGGGCCTAGAAATTCAGGGCGTGCTCATGGGGCTGGACATGGCGGGCGTTGCCGCGTCGAGCGGGTCCGCGTGCACCAGCGCGGCCCAGGAGCCGTCGCATGTGCTCACCGCGATGGGCATTCCTCACCTGGACGCGGTGGGCCACCTGCGGCTAACCCTGGGGCGCGAGACGGGGGCGGAGGAGGTCGCGCGCGCGGTGGAGGCGCTGGCGACTGTGGTGGCGAGGATGGAGCGGGAGGGGATGAGAGGAGGGTAGGGGTTGGAGATTGGAGATTGGAGATTGGGTATCGGGTATTGGGTATTGAGTATTGGAGGTAAGGTATGCCGACGGCGTTGGAATTGAAACGGGAGGGGTGGGACGCGTACGTAAGGGAGGCGCGAGAACACTTGCGTAAAAGGCCGCGTCCGCAAATTGATGAGGCAAAGCGTGCAGCGCTGCTGGAGCGGGTGAAACGGGCGGCGGCTATGTTGAAAGAAGAATTCGGGGCCACGTCCGTGATCCTGGTTGGGTCGCTGGCGCACGGTGCCTGGTTTACCCCCGAGTCCGATGTGGACTTGGTGGTGGTGGGCATTCGCCCTGAGGACTTTTGGCGGGCGTGGCGTTTGGTTGAAGAGATAATCGGGGATAGGGAAGTTGATTTAGTAGACGCAGATACTCTATCGGACACTTTTAGGGACAAGGTAGAGCGTGAAGGTATACCTCTATGAGCAAGATCTATTCGCAACTGGTGGAACGAATTCGAAATGAGGTGTCAACCCTGGACAACGTAGTCCATCGCGTGAACAACACGTGGACCAAGTTTGTCGAACATCCTGAGGAGGATGCCTATCTCGATGCAGTGGCCTTGAACCTGCACAGTTTCTATTCGGGGTTAGAACGACTGTTTGAACTGATAGCCCGACATGTGGACGAAATCATCCCAGAAGGCAAGCACTGGCATCAGAAACTCCTTTCCCAAATGGCAACGGATTTGCGTCCGACGCGTCCTTCAGTGATCAGCGGAGAGAGTGCGAAGGCTCTCGACGAATATAGGCGGTTTCGCCATCTGGTTCGAAACGTGTACACATTGAACCTTGTGCCCGAAAGGATGGAACGCCTGACACAGGAATTGCCAAGGGTATGGGCTACAGTACGCCGAGAGATGCTGGCGTTTGCCGAATTCCTTGAGGCGATAGACGATTAGGGAAACGGAATGGCTCCTAAGACAGTCGTCGTTGCCATGAGTGGCGGCGTGGATTCGAGTGTGGCCGCGGCGCTGCTCGTGGAACAGGGATACAACGTCATCGGCATTATGATGCGGCTGTGGGCCGAGGTGGGGTGCGGCGTGGGCAGCACGAACAAGTGCTGCACGCCCGAGGCCGTGGAGGACGCGCGCGCGGTCGCCGACCTCCTGGGCATTCCCTTCTACCTGCTCAATGTGGAGCAGCCCTTCAAGGCCCACGTGGTCGACTACTTCATCGACGGCTATCTGCGCGGCATCACGCCCAACCCGTGCATCGAGTGCAATCGCCACATTCGGCTGGGCGTGCTGTATCGCCACGCGCGCGCGCTGGGCGCGGACTACCTGGCCACCGGCCACTACGCGCGCGTCCGTCGCCTGCCCGACGGCACCTACCAACTGCTGCGCGCGGTCGACCGCCGCAAGGACCAGTCCTACGTCCTGCACATGGCAACCCAGGAGCACCTGGTCCACCTGATATTCCCCGTGGGCGAGTACACCAAGGACCAGGTGCGGGAGATGGCCCGCGCGCGCGGTCTGCCGACCGCCTCCCGCAACGAGTCCCAGGACCTCTGCTTCGTCTACGACGGCGACTACCGGCGCTTCCTGCGGCAGTGGGCGGATGGCGCCATTCGGCCCGGCCCCATCATGCGGCGGGACGGCACCGTCCTGGGCGAACACCAAGGCCTGCCCTTCTACACCATCGGACAGCGCAAGGGACTGGGCATTGCCTACAAGGAGCCCCTGTACGTGCTGGCCCTCGATCCCGAGCGCAACGCGGTGATTGTGGGCACGCGCGAGGAACTCCACTTCGACGAGGCCCACGTGAGCCGCGTACACTGGATCGCGGGCCGCGCGCCCGAGGGCCCCATTCGCGGCCAGGTCAAGATTCGCTACAAGGCGCGCGACGTGGACGCGACGATCACGCCCGTGGGCCACGACCGCGCGCACATTCGCTTCGACGCCCCCCTGCGCGATGTCACCCCCGGCCAGGCCGCGGTCTTCTACGATGGGGAAGTGTGTTTGGGGGGTGGTATAATAGAAAGGGAGAGAGCGTGAGACGTGATGCGTGATGCGTGATACCTGATACCCGATATCTGATACCTGATCTTGGGTATTGGGTATTGGGTATTGGGTATCGGAGATTGGGTATCGGAGATTGGGTATCGGAGATTGAGCAAAGGACAAAAGTGTGGGTACATGATCACGCGTTGACCATGGACGATAGACGATGGTCATGACCTATCGTCTATGGTCTATCGTCCATCGTCATTCCTGGGAGATTAGGACATGAGTTGGCCGGGGGTGGTGTTGATATTGATGTTGGGGGTGCTGGCCGGCGCGGTGTTGGCCTTTTTTCGGGCGCGGGTGTTGAGAGACGTGGCCCGGTACCTGCTTGTGGGCGTTATAGGTTTTGCCGCGGGCCAGGGCCTGGCCTGGCTCAAGCCGCTCAGTGTGTTCGAAATCGGCATCGTGAACGTCGCCTACGGCATTCTGGGCGTGGCGGTGGTCGCCTTCATCTCCGCCCGCCTTGGCTTCACACACTGACGTCATCCCGACGCACGACGCAATACGCACGACGAACGACGCACAACGCACAACGCATCATCTCTAAACCCGACAAACTTCTAACCCTGAAGGAGCATCGCATCCATGGAAACCATTCGCGATATTGCCATCATCATCCTGGCGGTAGAGTCAATCATCACGGGCATCGTGCTCATCGTGCTCGCCTGGCAAGTATACCGTTTGGTCAAAACGATCCGCGAAGAGGTCACGCCGCTTATTCGCGACGTGGACGAAACGGTGCGCGTGGTAAAGGGGACAACGACGTTCGTTGGCGAGAAGGTCGTTTCCCCGGCCATCAAAGTGTCCAAGACCGTGGCCTTTGTCCGACGGGCAGCCCAAGTCATTGCGGACTTGCCATTTGCGGGACGGACGATGGACGACGGGCAGTAGACGATAAACCATCGTCCATCGTCTATCGTCCATCGTCTATGCAAAGGAGGGGTGAGCCATGAGCGTGAGGAAAGCGGCATTCTGGTTGGGGCTGATTGTGGGCGCAGGCATTGGCTATGTGGTGGGCATTTCCATGCCCGAGGAGAAGCAAAAGCGCCTGCGGGAGGAACTGGTGAAGCGCGGCGAGGAGGTGGTGGAGAAGGCGCGCGAGGTAGGCGAAGAGCGCGCCCGCGAACTGAGCGAGGAAGCCCGTCGCCGCGCGGAAGA
>JALWHQ010000364.1 GCA_026983525.1 Anaerolineae bacterium
CCCATCCCTTTCCCCTTTTCACTCTGCACTTTTCACTTCGCACTTTCACCTACACTTCTACACTCTCTTCAGGCTCCAGGATGCGCACAGGCACGTCCACCAGACGCGCCAGCCGTTCCGCGTCCTTGCGCTTCCCCACAATGGCCCCGTAGTGCATGGGGATGACCAATCGCGGCTGGAGGATGCGCACCACTTCAGCCGCTTCGTTCGCGTCCATCACGTAGGTGCCACTGACAGGCAGCAAGGCCACGTCGCAGCGAATGTTCGCCATTTCCGGGATGACATCCGTGTCTCCAGCGTGGTAGATGCGCACCCCGTACATGTCAAGCACATAGCCCACATGCCCCGCGCTCTTGGGATGGAAACGTTTGTTCACGTTATAGGCGGGAACGACCTCCACGCTCAGGTTACCGATGGAGAAGCGGTCGCCGGCTTTCACCGTGCGCTTCGCGGCCTGAATGCGGCCCAACTTCGCCAGAGCAGCCGAAGGCCCTACAATCTGCGTGTCCGGCCCGAGGACCTTTTCCACGTCATCAGGTGAGCAGTGATCGTAGTGGTCGTGGGTGATGAGTATGACATCGGCCAGGGGCAAATCGTCCGGCAAGTTCCACGGATCGATGTAGACGATGGGGGGGGCGTCAACTCGAAACGCGTCATGCCCATACCATACAATAGTGACCGCCATCATACACCTCCTTTACTTTAGAAACCGCTTCTCCAGAAAGTCAGCAATACCTTCGATATCATCCAACTCAAAGCGAGGACAGGGCACATCCCACTTCCGGTCCGATACAAGGGCGATGATGTCCTCCGTGGGGCAGAGGAGGTGTTCACTTCGCTCGCTGCGGTGAACTTCAATGCGCGGCTTGTCGGCCCAGCGATAGCCATCCACGAGAACAATGTCGACATTCGCGAAGTGTTCGGCAATTACCACATCTATGGGGGGCTCTTTCTTGGTCTGGTGGAAGACGGCTGTCTGTACGGCAGATACAATAGCGACAGGACTGGCCCCTACACGTTCATATCGCCACGTGTCTTTTCCCTCCTGATCGATGAAGGTGGGGTGGAAGTGATGTTTGAGAACACCGACCCGATACCCACGAGTGCGCAATTCTGGAACTAACCGCTCGATGAGCGTTGTCTTCCCGCTCTTGGAGCGCCCCACGAAGCACACGACGGGTGGGATACGTTGCTCGGCGAATTGGCCGAGCAAGTGTTCGGTGAGATCGAGCACATCGCGAACGGTTACAATGCCCACGAGTCGATTATCTTCCACTACAGGAATGCCCGTAATCGAGCGTTCTTTCATAAGATGGACGACGTCCGAGACAGGGGTATCGGGTGTAGCGGTTACGTCTACTGCGCGCATAACCCGATCCAGGGGAACCGCGTCCCACATCTCGGGCGCGAACTCGGCCTTCTGGGGCAGGCTCACTCTGCCCAGCGACCGGCGGATGTCGTGGGCGTGCACGATACCCACCAGTTGGCCTTCGCGCACGACGGGCAAGTGGTGGAATCCCCCCTCTTGCATGATGCGTATGGCCGTGCCCACCGAGTTGGTGGGTTCCGCGGTGCGAGGATTTGGGGTCATAATGTCGGCCACGCGTATCATCGTGTCTCCCTATCCTCCGTATGACCAGCCGGTGTCGCGCAGCGCGAGGGGGCGCGCGTCGGGATTGCGTATCCCCACGCTGATGACCTCGGCCACAAAGACGGTGTGGTCACCGCGCTTGACGGCGTCGGTGACGCGAGCTTCGAACCAGGCGGGCGCGTCAAGGATGAGAGGCGCGCCCGTCTCAGGGCCGGGTTCGAATGCGTAACCGTTGATGGTGCCGTCGGAAATTTCAGCGGGGCGGAAGAAAGCTGCGGCCATGTCCTTTTGTCCTTCGCCCACAATTGCTCACGGCGAACTGGCCCGCCCTTTCCACCACCTCGTGAACGGTGCTGTCACCCCGGATGGCTACCATAATCAGGGGTGGATTGAAAGAGGCCTGGGAAAGCCAGGTCATGGTCCCCGCGGCAACGTTATCCTCATCTTTGGCTGTCAACACGTAGAGCCCGTATGTGATCATGCGTAGGACTTGCTTCCTCACTTGTGGATTCATGGATGCTCATCTCCTCCTATCCTATCAAGGTATGGCGCAGAGTGCACCAATCAGCCCTGGTGCATGGTCGATCGTTTCTCTTCCGTACCTTACAAAATATACCAAAAGGGCGAGAATAATGAAAGCCCGGTTCACGGACATGAAGCGGCCTTGGGCTTTGTTTGGCGGTGATCCCCAGGTATAATACCGCATGTGGGGATTCCTCTTTCGGCATCTGTTGCGTTACCCCACACTGGAGCCCATTCGTGAGGGACCAATAGATGGCCACTTGTCCGAACTGTGGAACGTGGAACCCAGACGATAAGCAAGTGTGCTGGCGATGCCAGACGCCCCTTCCCAAACCCGAACCCAAGAAGGAGCGCCGACCTCAGAACGTGTTGGGGCTGCCCATGTGGGCGTGGCTTGTGCTGGCCCTCTTCTTTCTCGTGAACATGTTCGCTCCTCTGTTGATGCGCTTGTTGCAGCCATGAGTGAGCACCACCCTCATGTTCCCGATCCCGCCGACATTTCGTCTCGGCTCCTCGCGTGGAGCACACGTGCGTCGCGGCCCTTCCCCTGGCGTCGCAACCGCGACCCCTACCTGGTTTGGATTGCCGAAACCATGCTCCAGCAAACTCAAATCGCCACAGTCATCCCGTACCTGGAGCGATGGATGGAACGGTTCCCGAATGTGCAATCCCTCGCGGCCGCGTCGCTGGACGAGGTGCTGAAGGCGTGGGAGGGGCTCGGCTATTACGCGCGCGCCCGTAACCTGCATCGGGCTGCTCGCATCATCGTGGAGAAGTTCGGCGGGCGCATCCCAAATCGGCGGGAGGATTTGCTGGCCTTGCCCGGTATCGGGCCGTACACGGCCGGCGCCATTCTCAGCCTGGCATTCGGGCAGGATGAACCTGTGGTGGATGGGAATGTGCGGCGGGTGCTGTGTCGGGTGTTCGGCATCGAAGAGGATCCCCGGCGGCCGCGCGTGGAGCGGCGCCTGTGGGAGATCGCGCGCGCCCTTATCGTGCCCGGCAAGGCGCGGGAAATCAACGAGGCGCTGATGGACCTGGGGCGCGAGGTGTGTACCCCGCGCAATCCCCAGTGCGACCGGTGCCCCCTTCGCGATGTGTGCGTGGCCCGCGCCCGGGGCAAGCAGAACGCGCTGCCGGTCCGTGCGCCTCGCCGCAAAGTCCCCCACTACACGGTGACCGCG
>JALWHQ010000365.1 GCA_026983525.1 Anaerolineae bacterium
AGCCGCGTCCAGCCCGTCGTTGGCAATGGCGCACACGTAAGGCAGCACCGCGTTACTGATAGCGTGGGTTGCCGTACGCCCCACTACGCCCGTAATGTTCGGGACACAGTAGTGGATGATGTTGTCCACCACAAAGGTGGGGCTGTGGTGGTTTGTAGGGCGGCTGGTTTCGGCCGCGCCCCCCTGGTCAATGGAGTAGTCAATGATTACGGTGCGTGGGCGCATGAGTTTGAGCATGTCGCGGCGGATGATGGTGGGCGCGCGGTAGCCTGGTCGGTACACGGCGAGCAGGAGAACATCCGCAAAGCGGATGACCTTGCGGATGTTGTGGGCCGTGGCGCTCAGGGTGACGACGCGACGGTTGCTGTAGCGCTCCAGGCGTTCCAGCGCGCGCGGGTTAACGTCCAGCGCGTAGACGGACGCGCCCGCGTAGGCGAAAGCGACCGCGGCCTCGGAGCCAACAGTGCCCGCGCCGATGATCACAACTTCGGCGGGGGCGACGCCTGGGATGCCGCCGAGCAGAATGCCTTTGCCCCCCGCGTCGTTTTGCAGCAAGCGGCTGGCGATGTGGGGGGCCATGCGTCCCGCCATGACGCTGATGGGGTGCAGGACGGGCAAATACCCGTCTTCGTCCTGAATGGTCTCGTAACCGATGGCCGTGACCTTACGGTCGAGCAGGCCCATGATCTTGCTGGGGTGGGCAGACGCAAGGTGCATGAAGGCCATGACGATCTGGCCTTCGCTGAGCATGTCGATTTCCTGCTGAAGAGGGCGAGCGACCTTGACGATGAGTTCGCCGCGGCGGAAGGCCTCCTCGTGGGAGTAGACGACGGTGGCTCCTGCGTCCAGGTAGTGCTGGTCGAGGAAGCCCGATCCTTCCCCTGCGCCCCGTTCCACATAGACGCGGTGGCCGCGTTCCACCAGTTGCTGCACGGCCGCGGGCGTCAGCGCCACGCGGTACTCCGACGGACGCTGTTCTTTGGGGATGCTGATATCCATAGTTCTTCCCTTTCAAGGCACGAGAGTAAACTCACCCGTCTGACGAAAATGGCGGTCGAAGGAGAATGCTCGAACAACCGGTATCTATCACGTCTGCTCTTCCACTTCCCTCGCCCGGGCGACGATTTCGTCCCGCAGTGCGGCCAATCGCGGACTCACCCCAACGGGATATGTGGCCTCCGGGCTCACTTCGATAGCCCGCAGGCGCTCGGGGAGGCAACGTATCTGCTCCGCCGCTTGGGCGCGAATGGTTTTGATGTCGGGCAAATCATACACGAGTTCCCCATCGCGGATGACTTCGAGCAGCAAAGGTTCCGCACCCTTGGGGGGCGGCTCTTCCTCCAGGGCGATAAGATCGCGCTCCATGACGCCTTGTCCATTATAGAAGCGGTATACCTGTTTGCGGCCGGGAAGCGTCGCCTTTCCTGTGCTCAGTTTGACCTTTAGGCCGCTTTCGTCTTCGACAATCTTGTAGACGCCGTTGATGTAAGGTGCATCCGCGGAGGTGCCCATCTGCGTGCCCACACCAAAGGCGTCGGCCACCGCGCCCGCGGCCAGCAGGTCGCGAATACGGTATTCGTTCAGGTCGCCGCTGAGGAAGATGAGCACATCAGGGAACCCTTCCTCATCCAGAATGCGACGCACCTCTCGACTCAGGCGTACCAGGTCGCCACTGTCCAGGCGCACCCCCCGCAACTTGTGCCCCCGCTGCTGCATCTCTCGAGCCACAATCGCCGCGTGGCGTGCGCCCTTCAATGTATCATACGTATCGATGAGGAGGACCGCGTTGTTGGGGTAATCGGACGCGAAGGCCCGAAACGCGTCCAGTTCGGTTGGGAAAGACATGATATATGAATGGGCCATGGTTCCTGTAATGGGAATGCCGTACGCGTGTCCGGCAAGAACGTTCGACGTGGCCACGCACCCGGCGATGTACGAGGCTCGAGCCACCTTCATGGCCGCGTCGGTGCCGTGGTCGCGGCGGGGGGAGAAGTCTGCGACGCCCCGTCCTTGAGCAGCGATGACCACGCGCGTGGCCTTACTCGCGTACATCACACTGGCGTTGATGGTGTTCAGCAAGAAGGTTTCCACAATCTGCGCTTCAATGCGGGGAGCCGTCACCCGCAACACAGGCTCATTGGGGAAGAAGACCGTCCCCTCGGGCATGGCCCATACGGTGCCATGGAAGCGAAAATCTCGCAGGTACGTCAGGAACTCCTCGCTAAACACCTTCTGGCTGCGCAAATAGGCGATAGCGTCCTCGCTGAAGCGCATGTTGAGCAAATAATGAAGGGCCTGTTCCAGCCCCACATTGAGGAAAAAGGCTCGATTGCGAGGCAGATGCCGCACGAATAGGTCGAACGTGGCCCGTTGATTCATCCCATGGCGCAAGTAGGAATCCGCCATGGTCAGTTCGTACATGTCGGTTAGCAGGGCCATGTTCTCGGATGTGACCCACCCGAAGGTTGGTTCCATGAGGCATCCTCCCCGCCTGCAACAGGCTGCCATTCATTTTCGTAGCCGGGGTAGTCCATTATAGCATTCAATTGAAAGGGGTTGCTAATTCTACTCGATGAGCAAGGGTACTCTCGGAGTTCCCACGTTGTGGGAGGGCTTTGGGGGGGAAGTGCTCGATATTCAACCTGGAAAGGAACGTGGCCGAATGAGGTCGTCTAAGGGGAGAAGATAAGGGGTGTCGGGTGGAATGGCGTATTGGAGCCGACCCTTGAGGAACACGCCCGCTCGCACGCCGACCGTGTCACCGGGGTACAACTCCAACAGGCGCAGGGGAACGGCCACCTCCACGACGTCTCCGCGCGCGGCATGGGGTAACTCGTCGGCCACGCGATGGCTGTACCGCCAGAGTTCTGGCTTGTGGGTGAGGGGGTGAATGAGCACATCCCCGGCGGCCCCGTTCGGGCCGGTAAAGGAGATGGCCAGATCGTCGGTGATGGCCGTGCCCAATTCCACACGCACATAAATGTGTTTCTCGTCATAGCCGATGCGCAGCGCGCGCAAGGGAAACTGGGCCATCTGCATGGTTCCCACTGAGGTGCGGGGGCGCAAGACGACGGCCGCGGCCCATTCTCGTGATGGGGCGGGATCGGCGGTGAGATGGGGGGTAAAGACGGGCGCGCGCAGGGGGCGGGGCGCAGGAACGGGCACGCCGATGATGGGTGTTTCCACCTCGCGTGGCACCGGGAGCCCCAGGGTGCGGTATACTTCGGCCACATTTGCCCGGAACAGCGCGTCGAACAGGGCGTCCTGGTCGGACGTGTTGCGCCGCGAG
>JALWHQ010000366.1 GCA_026983525.1 Anaerolineae bacterium
CCACAGGGGGCGCTTGGCTGACGCCTTGGAGGAGTTATAGCGGAGCCAATCCTGTTTATGTGTTTGGGGTGGCCCGCGGCGCAACGCTCTATTACAAAGTAAGGGGGCGGGATGCTTTGGGGAATACTTTTGGAGGAGCGTGCTTCACGGTCGGCAGCCGTTTATCGAAAGTCCAGAAGTATGGAGTATAATGGAGAACGGTTGGGGGGAATCGTTTCGGAAGGGTGATAGATATGGCAAGGCGGCTCGAATCCCTGTGGCATTGGTTGACCCCGGGACTGCGCGTCAAGCGGTGGGTTGCACTTATCTTCGTGGGCATTGGCCTCGTTGCCGCGGGCTTGGTCTCGATGCTTCCCTACCTTTATGCCACAACGGACTACCCGCGCTGGATGTACATTGTCTTCTTGGTGTTCATCCCCCACCCCTGGCGAGGGCTCTTGCTGATGGTCTTGGGAGGGGTTGCGCAGGGTTTGGGCATCGTTCAGTTGAACCGCACCCTTTTGCAGCCCTTTTTGCCCCCGGGCCACTCGTTCCGCCACGTGGTGGAGGTCCTACATCGAACTCATCGGGAAAAGGAAGGGCCGCGCATTGTGGCTATCGGCGGGGGACACGGGCTTTCTACCCTGTTACGCGGGCTGAAGGTTTACACAGACAATATCACGGCCATCGTCACCGTGGCCGACGATGGGGGCAGTTCAGGACGGCTCCGCCGCGAGTTGGGTATCCTGCCCCCGGGGGATTTCCGCAACTGCATCGCCGCCCTTTCCGATGTGGAAGACCTGATGACGCGCTTGCTTCAATATCGTTTCAGCGGTCAAGGGGGGCTGGGAGGCCATAGTTTCGGCAATTTGTTCATCGCGGCAATGGCCGGTGTCACGGGCAGTTTCGAAAAGGGGTTGGAAGAATCGAGCCGTGTGCTGGCCGTGCGCGGTCGCGTGTTACCCGCCACACTACAGGAGGTGACGCTGTGTGCCGAAATCGCCCGTTTCGAGGACGGTGAACTGATCGGGTGGGAGCATGTGCGCGGGGAGTCGCGCATTCCCAAGGTCGGAGGCCGCATCATGCGGGTGTACTTGGAACCGGAGGTCACCCGCGCGTATCCCGAGGTCATACGGGCCATTTTGGAGGCCGACCTCATCCTGGCAGGTCCGGGAAGCCTGTACACCAGCGTACTGCCCAACCTCCTGGTGCGGGAAGTGGTGGAAGCGCTCGCGTCCACGTCGGCCCCGAAGGTGTACATCGCCAATGTGGCCACTCAGCAGGGGGAAACGGATGGCTACACGGTGGGGGACCACGTGCGCGCCCTGCACGAACACATCGGTTTGGAACTTTTCCGAACGGTCATCTACAATACCAACTGCGCGGCAACGCTTCCACCCGGCATCTCATGGGTGAGACCCGGCCCGGACGATCACGAGTGGCTGTACCTCATCGGCGCGGACATCGTGGACGAACGTGTTCCCTGGCGCCACGATCCTCTCAAACTTGCCGACGTCGTGATGAACGTTTTCCAGGCCGAACGTGTACCTTACGAATTGCACATTGCAAAGTGAAAAGTGCAAACACTGGGTGAAGTTCCCGGCGCTTATTTTCACTTTGCACTTTGTACTTTGTACTTTGTCAATTCCCCAAAGAGGAGGATGTCACCATGACAACACGAGTAGCCATCAACGGGTTTGGTCGCATTGGGCGGCAGGTGTTCAAGGCGTTGCAGGAACGGTACAAGGACGACATTCAGGTGGTTGCCATCAATGACCTGGTTGACGTGGAGACGAATGCCCACCTGCTGAAGTACGACACGAACTACGGCAAGTACCCGGGCACCGTGGAGACGAAGGATGGCAATCTCGTGGTGGACGGACAAACGATTCAGGTGTTCGCGCAGCGAGATCCTGCGCAGTTGCCCTGGGGCGACCTGGGCATCGACATTGTCATCGAGTCCACGGGCGTGTTCCGCGAGCGGGAGAAGGCGGCCAAGCACCTGGAGGCGGGCGCGAAGAAGGTGATTATCACCGCGCCGGCCAAGGGTCCGGACATCACCATTGTTTTGGGTGTGAACCAGGACATGTACGACCCGGCCAACCATCACATCGTGTCCAACGCGTCGTGCACGACAAACTGCTTGGCACCCGCGGCCAAGGTGGTGAACGATAACTTCGGCATCGTGCGCGGGGTGATGACGACGGTGCACGCGTACACGAACGACCAGCGCATCCTCGACCTGGTGCACAAGGACTTGCGCCGCGCGCGCGCGGCGGCCATGAACATTATCCCCACCACCACGGGCGCGGCCAAGGCTGTGGCTCTCGTCATCCCCGAACTGGAGGGCAAGTTCGACGGCATGGCCATGCGCGTGCCCGTGTCTACCGTCTCCGTGGTGGACTTCGTGGCCCTGGTGGAAAAGGAGACCACCACCGAGGAATTGCTCGACGCGTTCCGCGCCGCGGCCAACGGCCCCATGAAGGGCATCCTGGGCGTGTGTGAGGAGCCCCTCGTCTCGTCGGACTTCAAGGGCGACGACCGCTCGAGCATCATCGATGCCCTGTCCACCAAAGTGTACGGCGGCAACATGGTCAAGGTCGTCTCCTGGTACGACAACGAGTGGGGCTACTCGGTACGCGTGGCCGACCTCACCAAGTTCATGGCGGACAAAGGCGTATGAAGAAGGAAGTAGAGGCGGCCCTTGCAATTTTGCCCCATTTCATGGCGCTCGGTCGCGAGCACATGGGGGTCGATTACGACGCTGAGGCCGATGTGCTCTACCTGAGTTTCGAGCGTCCTGTGCCGGCGGAAGATGCCGACATGCCGCAGGAAGACGTCATCGTTCGGTACGCTGGCGACAGGATCGTAGGGGTGACGATTCTGGGAGCAAGGGACAAGTTGAAAGTGCCCCCGGAGCCTTATGGGGAGGGAAATGGTGGAGAAGCAAATCGTACATGACTGGAGCGCGGAGTCCTTGGAAGAAAAAGCGCGCTGGTTCCAGTCCCTTTCCATCGAGGAGAGAATGAACCTGCTCTGCGAGTTCACGGATCTGATCCTGAGCATCAATCCTAACATTGTGGAGCAACGCCCTTATGCTCAATCGACTTCGGGGCGTGTTCGCGTCGTTACAAAAACATAAGGAATGGTCGTGTTGAATAACGTTGGATAACACGCAGTGAAACGGCAAGTGTTGGGTCGAGGCCCTCACCCCTCACCTCTCGAGCGCCGTCGAGTACAACGGACGTGGCCTACTTCCCCCTCTCCCCTCCCCCAAATTTGGGGGAGGGGAGAGGGGGAAG
>JALWHQ010000367.1 GCA_026983525.1 Anaerolineae bacterium
AGGCACTATGGCCAGGGAACCGATTACCGCCGTCATGGTGGGTGCGGGGCAGCGGGGGTACTACTCCTATGGCCCCTACGCGCTCGAACATCCCGAGGAACTGAAGTTCGTGGCTGTGGCCGAGCCCGACCCCGCCCGCCGCGAACGCTTCGCTCGCGCGCACAACATCCCGCCCGAGCGCCAGTTTGCGACCTGGCAAGACCTCATCGCCCAGGGCCAAATCGCGGACGTCCTCTTCAACATGACCATGGACCAGGAGCACTACCCGTCCACCATCGCCGCACTGGAGGCGGGGTATGACGTGCTGCTGGAGAAGCCCATGGCTCACCGGCTGGAGTACAACGTGGCCCTCGTGCAGGCGGCAGAACGCACAGGTCGCTTGCTGCAGGTGTGCCACGTGCTGCGCTACACGCCCTTCTTCTCCACCCTGCATGACATCGTGATGTCGGGACGGCTGGGGGACATCATCACCGTCGAGCACCGGGAGAACGTGGTGTACTGGCACATGGCGCACAGTTTCGTGCGCGGCAACTGGCGCAACGTGGAAACCTCCGCGCCCATGATCCTGGCCAAGTGCTGCCACGATTTCGATATCCTCTACTGGAACCTGGGGCGTAGGGTGGAACGCCTGCACTCCTTCGGTTCTCTCATCCACTTTCGCCCTGAAAACGCGCCCGAGGGCGCGCCCATGCGCTGTACCGACGGCTGCCCCGCCGCGGACGATTGCCCCTTCGACGCCCGTCGCATCTACCTGAACATGAACAACACAGGCTGGCCCGTGACCGTCATCACCAACGACCTTTCGTACGAAGGACGGCTGCGCGCGCTGCAAGGAGGCCCCTACGGGCGGTGCGTCTACCACTGCGACAACGACGTCGTCGACCACCAGACGGTGAACATGGAGTTCGAGGGGGGCACTTCCGTGGTGCTGTTCATGCACGGCCACTCCCATGAGGAAGCGCGCACCATGCGCTACGACGGCACGCGCGCCACCCTGCGCGGCAAATTCAACTACGTCAGCGGCTGGATTGAGATCTGGGATCACGTGACCAATCGCCGCATCGACGTGGACATTCCTCCGGCCGAAGGGGGGCACGGGGGCGGTGATTTCGGGGTTGTGCGAGCGTTCCTGCGCGCGGTGCGGGGCGAGGCCGAGGCCCTGACCCCCGCCCGCGAGGCGCTGGAGAGCCACCTGCTCGCCTTTGCCGCGGAAGAATCGCGGCTCAACGGCACCGTCGTTGACATGGCCGATTTCCGCGCCCGCGCGGAGGCGTTGGGGCGCCAGGCATAGAGACGATAACCTCGCCATGTTTCCCAACTTGAAGGTGCTTATTCTGGCTGCCGGACCAACCGAAGAACGCCAAACCGCTGCTTCCCTTCTTCGTCCCTTGGGGAAGGCGCGAGTCATCGATCACGTGCTGGCCCTTGCCCGTGCTTTTGTCCCCGATGAACGTATCTATGTGGTCGTGGGGAGAGAGACGGTAGCCATGCGCGCTCACTTAGGGGAAACCGTCACTTATGTGGAACAATCGGAGCAGCGGGGCACAGGGCACGCTGTGTTGCGCGCGCGCGAGGTCATCGAAGACGCGGATCCCCTGCTCATCCTTTACGGTGATACCCCGCTATTACGCGTTGCTTCCATCCGGGGGCTTTTGAATCGCCATCGGCTAAAGCAAGCAGCGCTGACCCTGCTCACCGCGGTTCTTCCCGAACCTGGAACTGGCTATGGGCGAGTGGTGCGGGATGGGCAAGGTCGAATTGTGGACGTGTTCGATCCTGTGCAGGGGCAGCACGTAACCCACGACGTGCAAGAGATCAATGTGGGCGCATATGCGGCCCAGCCCGCCCCCCTTCTGCGTGCACTGGAAGACCTGGAAACACAACGACATCCGTACTTGCTCCTCACCGATGCTATTCACCTGCTTGTCCGTTCGGGCGAGCGGGTGGAAGGGTACCGCATCCTGGATCCCGAGGAGGTCGTGGGCATCAACACGGAAGCCGATGCAGAACGAGCACTCTTTATTCTACAGAAGCGCCTTTTGCGTCCCCGCCGTGTGGAGGAAGAGGGCATTATTCGCTTTGGGACAGGAGGATGGCGGGCCATCATCGGCGAGGGGTTTACCCTCCACAATGTGCGCCGGTTGTGTCAGGCCATTGCCAACCACGTCGTTCGGTCGAACATGGAGGAACGGGGAGTGCTCATCGGCTTCGACCGCCGTTTCCTCTCCGACCGTGCGGCCCAGGCTGCGGCAGAAGTCTTCGCGGGCAACAACGTGCGCGCCATCCTGTTACCCGAGGATGCACCAACGCCCCTCATTACCTACGCCGCGCACATGGAACAGGTAGCCTATGGCTTGGCGTTTACGGCCAGCCACAATCCACCCGAGTACAATGGGCTAAAAGTCTTTCATTCCGATGGGGCGTTGCTCTTGGACGAGGAAAGCAGGGCCCTGGAGGAAGAGGCCAACCGTCTGGGTTCGCACGAGGTGGTCAAGGTCGACCTGGATCTGGCTCGCGGGGCAGGCGTGGTCAACGTGCGGGACTATACCAACGCATATGTGGACGCGATTGAACGCCAGGTGGACATGCGCGCTATTCGGGATGCGGCCCTGCGCGTCATCGTTGATCCCATGTACGGTACGGGGCACTTGACCTTGGGTATTCTTCTTACCGAGGCCCGATGTCGGCTGACGCTGATCAACGAACGGCGTGATCCCCTGTTCGGTGGGCGCTCGCCTGTGCCAAACCCAGAGGCTCTCCGTTTCCTCAGCACGTATATCCAGCAAGGCACGTATGATTTAGGGCTGGCCACGGATGGCGACGCAGATCGTATTGCCATCCTGGACGAGAATGGCCGCTATATCCACATCAACGATGTCTTGCTCCTTCTGTACGCCTACCTCCACGACTATCGCGGGGAGCGGGGGCCTGTCGTGCGGAATGTTGCCACCACACACTTGTTGGATCGTTTGGCCCACCACTATGGAGAGGAAGTGTATGAGGTGCCCGTGGGCTTCAAGCACATTGCCGCGGCCATGAAGGCCCATAACGCGCTCTTAGGGGGCGAAAGCAGCGGAGGGTTGACCATTCGTGGCCATATCCTGGGGAAGGATGGCATTCTGGCCGCCATGCTGTTGGTCGAAATGCGCGTCCGCACGGGCAAGCGCCTTTCGGAACTCTTGGAACAGATATATGACATCACAGGCCGACTGGTTTTTCGCGAGGACAACCTGCCGATGACTCCGGAACTGAAGGTACTTTTACCTCAGCGTGTACGG
>JALWHQ010000368.1 GCA_026983525.1 Anaerolineae bacterium
ACCATGAGGCCGGTCACGCGGTGGTGATGCGGGCCATCCCCGGCAACGATCCGGTGCAGAAGGTGACGATTATCCCGCGCGGCATGGCCGGCGGTTACACCATGCCCCTCATGGAAGACCGGACGTTGAACTCTCGCGAGCGGTACAAGGCCCAACTGGCCGGGCTTTTGGGAGGTCGCGCGGCCGAGGAAATCATCTTCGGCGAGGTGACCACCGGGGCAGCCAACGACCTGGAGCGCGTGACCCAGTTGGCCCGGCGCATGGTAATGGTGTACGGCATGAGTGACCGCCTGGGCCCCCTGAACCTGGGTGAGCGGGACGAGTTGGTCTTCCTCGGTCGTGAATTAGCCGAACGGCGGAACTACAGCGAAGAGGTGGCCCGCGAGATCGACCAGGAAGTGCGGCGCATCGTGGAGGAAGCCTACGAGCGGGCCAAGCGCGCGCTGCTGCGCCATAAAGCCGCCCTCATCGCGGTGGCTCAGCGCCTGCTGGAGGTGGAAACCATCGACGGCGCGGAGTTCGAGCGCCTCTTTACCAGTAGCCCCGTTGCTGAAGAGATTGCCATAGACGTGCCTGCCCAGGCAGCGGCGTGAACGGACGGGTGAACCACATTCTCTATCAGTTGTACCGACACCGGTTTCTGGGCTGGTCGCTTTTGCGCTGGCTCGTACTGGTGCTCATCCTCTACGCTGCAGGGGCGTTCCTGCGGTTTCTGCCCGGCGGTTTGGCCGCGGGTGTGGCGATCCTCGCCCTGGTCATCGTGGGGGGAGTGTTGTTTATGTGGGCGCGGCGGCGCCTGTTCGTTCGCTTCCGTTCGGGACGCCGCGTGGCGCCCGCGTCCCCTGCTGAGCCCGGCTCGCCGGTCCCAGCCCACGTGACCGGCATCCTGCAGGTGGGGCAACGCCACCAATTGGTCGTCCACGCCCCCGGCCATGTGGAGGCATTCCGCAACGGGGAAAAGGCAATTTCGGCCCTGGTGCGCCCCTCCCGTTTCCTGGGGGTGGGCGCGCTTCCCGCGCAGAACGAGGGCATGTGGTACGCGTTCGTCGCTCGGGCGTCGACGTACACCGTCGAGGTGGGGGATCTGCTGGTGAACGGGTCGGCGTGGCCTGCACTGCGGATCCGTGTGGTCGAGGAAGAGCGGGGAAAGCGAACGTTGTACCTGGCCTTTGCATCAGACGAGGAACTCGCCCAGGCGTACGTCTTTTTCTCCAAGGACGCGCTCTGAACGCCACAAGGAGGATGGCACCGTGAGCGAACGCATCCTCATCCGCAACGGGTTGGTCGTTACCGAGGAAGGCGTTTTTCCCCTCGACGTGTTGGTGCAAGGACAGCGAATTGCTGCCCTGGGCCACGAATTTGCCACCCAGGGCGTGGACAGGGTCATAGATGCGACGGGCTGTTTTGTGCTGCCGGGCGTGGTCGACCCCCATGTCCACATTCAACTGGACACGGGCATCTACCAGACGGCGGATGACTGGGAGATCGGGACGCGGGTCGCGGCCTACGGCGGTGTGACGACGGTCATCGACTTCGCCACCCAATTCCCCGGCCAGGATGTCCGCCAGGCGGTCAACAATCGCCATGCGGAGGTGGGCGACAAGGCGTATGTGGACTACGCGCTCCACGTGATGCTCACCGACCTGCCCGAGGATGACGCCACCCTGGACGCGTGGATGCGCGACCTGGTCACGCTGGGAACGTCCTCGATCAAGGTGTACACGACCTACCGCCCCAACTACTACCAGGATGACCACGCGCTCCTGAGGGTGTTCCGCGCCGCGGGACGTCATGGCCTCCTGGCCATGGTGCACGCGGAGAACGACGCCATCGTGAGCGCCACCACGGAACGTTTGGTGCGCGAGGGTAAGACTTCTCTGGCCTACCATGGCGCGGCTCGTCCGCCCTTTGCGGAAGCGGAGGCCGTGCACCGGGTGCTGTACCTGGCCCGCGAGGCGAATTGCCCTGTCTACATCGTCCACTGTTCGACGGACAGGGCCGTCGCCCTGGTGGATGAGGCACGGGCCAGGGGGCAGGTGGCCTTCGCGGAAACGTGCCCCCAGTACTTGCTGTTGGACGACTCCCTGTACACAGGACCTCACCCCGAGTGGGTGATCATGCAGCCCCCCCTGCGCAGTCGGGACATTGTAGAGCGGCAGTGGGAACACCTGCGCGCGGGGCGCGTACACGCCATCGGCACAGACCACTGCGAGTACACCCTGGAACAGAAACTGGCCACCGGGAACTTCACCACCACCCCCGGGGGCATCCCCGGCCTGGAAACGTCCCTTCCCCTGATGGCCACGTACGGCGTCCTGCGGGGCGACCTTTCCTGGCCTGCTCTGGTGCGCCTGATGAGCACCACGCCGGCCCGTCTGTATGGACTTTACCCCCGCAAGGGCACCCTTCTGCCGGGGAGTGACGCGGACATCGTCATCTACGATCCGCGAGGAACGCGCCGGCTCGTTGCCGCGGACATGCACGGCATCTCCGGGTACACCCCGTACCAGGGCACGGAGGTGATGGGTAGGGTACGTCTGACCATGGTGCGCGGGCGTATAATTGTAGAGGATGGGGAACTTGTTGGTATGCCCGGATGGGGCGTGTTCGTGCCCGGCAAAGGAAGTATAGTAGCAACGACTAAAGTATAGCGGTCGTATGGAAAGCGCACCGTCACACCAATGATGTTTGGCAAGGATGGCTTCCTTGCATATACTTAAGCATTGGACAGGGACATGATGGCGGGATGCCATCGAACATCATCTAAGCGTGGGCCGCTAGCTCAACATGGCAGAGCAGGGGACTTTTAATCCCAAGGTTGCAGGTTCGAGTCCTGCGCGGCCCACCTTCTTGACAAATTCGACGGGCTGAATAAAATGAAGAGTGTCTGATCCGCGGTAGCTCAATCGGCAGAGCGGGCGGCTGTTAACCGCTTGGTTGGAGGTTCGAGTCCTCCCCGCGGAGCCTGAAATTTGACAAGCAAGTGTCGGTGCAGAAGCACCGCACGTGCCGAAGTGGCGGAATGGGAGACGCGCTGCGCTCAGGACGCAGTGGGCATTACGCCCGTGTGGGTTCGAATCCCACCTTCGGCACCATGAGGGCCCAGGGGCTTCGGCACCTGGGCGTTTTTGTTTCTCCTCAACGGCCCTGGATATCATGAAAGGAGGCGTTGCATGGGCCGGGAAAAGACAAACATATCATTGTTCTTCTCTCTCACTCCCCTTCGTCCAGAGGTGTTGCTCATTGGAGTGATCGTCATTGTTACTCTGGCGTTCATCGCTGCTTATGTACGCCTTTTCTATGAATACCGCCAGGCCCTGGCGGAGAAGGAACGGGTTGCTACGTTGGTGGCTTATGAAGAAACTCGTCGCAAAGATCTGGAAATGTTGGAGTCGTTGAGTCAACAGGAAGGATTTCGCCAAGCGGAATCTGTTCGCATATTTTCACCTGCCGCATCCTTTGAGGCTCGTGGGCCTGCAGAGCCACTCGTATCGGAGGCAGGTGGAAGGGAGGAGGAGCAAGAAGTCGGGCGAACGTATCCTGTCTGGCAAGAGTGGTTGCGCCTCTTTCACTTGGGGGACGCCAATGTACAGGAAGATGGAGGAAACCGTCAACCAGAGTGAGGCGTATCTTTGACAGGGAAAGGGGAATGTGCTACACTGTACTCTGATGCTGCGGGGTGGAGCAGTGGTAGCTCGTCGGGCTCATAACCCGAAGGTCGAGGGTTCGAATCCCTCCCCCGCGACCTGTTTGGGGCGAAGTCCGGGGCAGAGGGGCTTCGCCCTTTCTGTTACTGATGTGCGGCGGCGTAGCTCAGTGGTAGAGCAGGCGGCTCATAATCGCCGGGTCACAGGTTCGAATCCTGTCGCCGCCATTGGATCCCCCACCCTATGGGTGGGGGATTTTGTTTATAAGTCGAAGGAATTCCGTCCATGAAGGCGTTGGTTTTGGCTGGCGGTGAAGGCACACGTCTGCGCCCTCTGACTGTGACGCGTCCCAAACCTCTTGTATCCCTCGTCAATCGCCCCATTATGGGGCATGTTTTATCGCTTCTCAAACGTCACCACATTACGGAGGTTGTCGCGGCGGTCTCTTATCGCGCCAACATGATTCAGGACTACTTTGGGAACGGGCAAACCTTAGGAGTTCATCTCCAGTATGCGGTTGAAGAGCGTCCTCTTGGCACGGCAGGCGCAGCGCGTAACGCGGCGGATTTCTTTCAAGATACCTTCGTCATCATTAGTGGGGATGTACTGACGGACATCGATCTCACCGCGCTTATTGAATTTCATAAGCAACATAAAGCCAAGGTAACGTTGGCTCTGTATCGAGTGCCGAATCCCTTGGACTATGGTATTGTGGTTACCGATGAGAAAGGACGTATCAAACGGTTCCTGGAAAAGCCATCGTGGGGAGATGTGGTGACAGATACTATCAACGCGGGAATTTATGTGATCGAACCGGAGGTCCTTGAAGAGGTTCCCCCTAATGTGTCCGTGGATTGGAGTCATGATGTGTTCCCGCGCTTGTTGGATGATTATCCCGGAGCATTGTGTGGATACATTGCAAGTGGCTACTGGGCTGATATTGGCACGATTAATGAGTACGTGCGTGCTGTAACGGACATTCTCGAGCAGCGTATCGATGTTGGGCCCTTGGGCGAACGATGGGATTCACATGTATGGGTAGATGGACCTGTGGAAATTGCTTCGGATGTTCGTTTGGAAGGTCCCCTCTATTTGGGGAAGGGCGTAAAAATCCGTGAGGGTGTCACCGTGCATGGGCCGGCTGTTGTTCAAGACTACGTGGTGTTGGATTCACGGGCTCTCATCGATAGGGCCATTATCTGGCGGAACACGTATGTGGGAGAGGGGGCTGAATTGCACGGCGCTATTGTCAGCCCCCAATGCACCATCAAGGCCCATGCGGTCGTCTTTGAAGGGGCCGTTATCGGGGATGGGTGCATCGTTGGAGAAGGGGCCATCATTCACCCGGCGGTCAAGGTTTGGCCTGAGAAGCAGATAGAGTCTGGTGCGACGGTGCGTACAAGCTTGATATGGGGGACGACCGCTCGCCGTCGACTTTTTGGACGGTTTGGCATTACGGGGGTGGTCAATGTCGACCTCACCCCAGAGTTTGGTGCTCGCTTGGGGGCAGCCATTGGTGCCACCTTTCCACCTGGTGCCCTTGTCACGATGAATCGTGATCCCCACCGTAGTTCCCGCATGCTGAAACGCGCACTTATTGCTGGACTATCCTCATCCGGCGTCAACATATGGGATGTCCATTCTGTACCTATTCCTGTTGCTCGTTATTACACTCGTGTCACAGAGGCGGTGGCTGGAGTACATGTGCGCCTTTCTCCTTTTAATCCTCGGGTGGTGGATATAAAGGTGTTCGGGGCAAACGGGGTGGGACTGACGCCGGAGATGGAGCGTACGATCGAGCGCGTGTTTTTCCGTGAGGACTTTCGCCGTGCATATATGGACGACATCGGCACTATTGCGGACGCGCCTGGGGTTGTGGAGAGATATGTGCGCGATTTTCTGTCTCATATCGATCAGGATCTCATTCGCCTGGCTCGTTATAATATTGTGGTTGATTACGCTCACTCCCCTACAGCGGATATTCTGCCGGATATTTGGGCTGTCTTGGGGGTTGATGTTATACCCATCAATGCCCATGTGAATGAGCGCAAAATTGCAATGCAAGAGGGCCTCCAACTGCAACATCAGCAGCAATTGGGAACAATCGTACGTGCGCTTGGTCGTGATCTGGGAATACAGATAGATGTGGGGGGGGAAAAGTTGTTCCTGGTCGATGATAAGGGGGCGGTCATATCACCGGAACAGGCTGCTTTGGCCGTTATAGATCTGGTGATGCGCTATCAATCCGGCCGCGCGGTAGCGGTGCCCGTTACCCTTACCGGTAAGGTGGAACAGGTTGTTGGTTTTCACGGAGGGTACGTGGTTCGTACCCGTTACGACTTGCGCGATCTTATGCAGCAGGCCACGGATCCCAACGTTATTTTGGCGACAGACGGACGCGGGCATTTTATTTTCCCACAATTTCAACCAGTTGTGGATGGCCTTTTCGCGGCGGTAAAGGTGCTCGAACTTATGGGGCGTTACGACACGCGACTTTCGGAGGTACTTACGCAGGTTCCGACCTTTTATACCGCCAACGCGCGGGTGCGTTGTCCTTGGGAGATGCGTGGCCGGGTGATGCGTGAACTTCACGAGCAACTTCAGGGGGCGCGCCGGGAAATACAAGACGGCATAAAAGTGTGGTTCGATGATGATCGTTGGGTGCTCATTCGTCCCGATCCGGATCATCCTCTCCTGCATTTGGATGCGGAGGCTCCTTCGACCGAGGAAGCTCAAGCCCTGGTAAATGAGCATGTTCGACTCGTGGAGGAGATTGTCACCGCATGAATCTACCTATTTCTGTGGATGAAGCCCGACGTTTATACGAGGAAAACGATAGCGCCCACGCGTTTGACCACGTGTTGCGCGTTTACCGTCTGGCTGAGCACATTGGCCGTGCTGAAGGAGCCGACCTACGCGTTCTCCTGACGGCCGTGCTGCTTCATGACATCGCTCGTGAGGAGCCCAACCATCACCTCCGGGGCGCGGAGCGTGCCCGTCAGCTCCTCGCGGAATATGACTCCGCCTTTGTGGACGCAGTTGTCCATTGCATCGAAGCCCACCGTTTTCGCAAGGGACCCAAGCCGCGTACCCTTGAGGCCCGCATCCTCCAAGATGCGGATAAACTTGATGCTATTGGGGCGATTGGAGTGGCGCGAGCTTTTGCCCATGCCGGCCATTATGGGGAACCCCTTTGGGCTCCTTTGGAAGAAGTGAAGCGGTCGGAGTTGGATAACACGAGCCATACCCCCGTACACGAATACTGGCACAAATTGCGTCACCTGGCAGAACGTCTGCACACCCCAACCGCGCGGGCCATCGCTCGCGAGCGTCACGCCTTCATGGAGGCTTTCTTCCGTCGCCTCGATGAAGAATGTCGAGGGGAGCGATAGCCGTGCATCTTTCCTTTGGAAACGGATGCCACATCATTTACGCTACCCAAAGGCCAGCGGTTCCGTGACGGTACCTGGTGCTGGCACGTCATATCCTCTCTTCAAACAAAGGGGGCGTTATTAAGGAATGTACGGGGGGGTAGCGCTCTTACGTGGCCCAAAGAAGAAGAGGGATGTTCATCTCTTCTGGGCTTAGGCCCCCATGGTGCCCGCGCTGCTTTTGCTCAAACCGGTCTTTCTCGTACCACCATACTGCCTCGCGCGGGTGGGGTAGCACGATCAAATTTCCCACGCGTTCTAAGAATCGCTGTGAAAGGGGACCAGGGCCAAAGAATCCCTGATCTATCAACTCCTGTGTGAGGACGACATCGGCTCGTCCGTTTGTGATGCGCGTGAGGATGTGTTGGGCTTCTGAGAGGGCATTCTCTTCGATGTAAAGGAACATATCACGCGGTGAACCAGCAGGTGCTAACACCTCTCCACGCTTGTTCCTGCGCAGAAGGGGGTCTAATTGCGGATAAAGAGGGTGTGTGTTGATATAAATAGTCTCTTCAGGAGACACCGCCATCATACCGTGATCGGCAAAGAGCAGGATGAGGGTATCGCAAAGGTGAGGTGGGAGTTTGGCGAAGAATTGGCGCTCCAGTACGGTGAGAAATGTATCGATTTCCCCTTCTACGTGAGGAGATTCGGGGCCATGTTCGTGCGCAATGGTGTCGATGGCTTCATAGTACAGGTGGAAGAGGACGGGACCGGGGATAGTTTCCAGCATGAGCCGGAGTTGGGTCAATGCTTGAGGAAGTGTGGAAAAGGGAACAACGTCTGCGCCTTGCATCATGTACGTTGAAAATGTGCTGTGGGCGAAGAGTTTGTTCATGAAAACGTAAGTCCGGATGCCGGAAGATTTCAAGCTGAGCAAGAACGCGGGAGAGGGGAACATCACGTTTAGATCAGGATGGAGGGCATGTAATGTTTCGCGCTCGCGTGTTCCTGCGTACGTGAACAGGAGAGGAGTAATGATGATGTCGAGGGAGGGTTCGTAGTAGTGCCATTCGTACACACCATGCTGTCCAACGATCTGGCCTGTGAACATAGTCGTCACATGAACGGCTGTAGTTGAAGGAAATTGGGAGGTCAAACGAACGATGTGTCCCTGTTCAACAAAGCGGCGTAGTGCGGGGTAGGCATCCGCATACTGAGTAAAGAAACGCCAACCAAAAGCATCGATGAAGAAACTCACCACGTGCTGAAAGGGCCCTCGCAAGTTGGCTTGATCGAGTAGGGGGAAAGGGTCCCCATGAAAAGCGGCACGGATCAGGGAGGGGACCAGGGAAAAACAGTCCGTGTCGTATTGAGGCTTGACGATGGGTTGGGTCCACATATTGATCATCTCCTCGGTAGCCATCTTTTGTGTCATGGCAATAATAGCATATTTGGGCCGATGTATGGGGATCTGATGGAGGGGAAGAAGATTGCAAGCGGATAGGGTATCTTGTTTGTTGTTGGCTTGCACGCGTTTGTGATATAGTTAGGTCGGAGGATAACCACGCTCCGAAATATCCTCATCTGGACCCTAAGTGCTGGTGAAAGGAGGCACACCATGGGACGCATCGATATTGGCCGTTCGTTCACTTTCATGTTCGAGGATTCCGACTGGGTGGTGAAGTTGCTCCTGGGTGCTTTAATCTTTTTGGTCGGGGTTACTCTTTCTGTTGTCCTAATAGGTTTTTTGGCTTTTCTCGTCCTTTCAGGATACATGGTGGCTATCGTGAGAAATGTGTCACGGGGAGAGGAATTACCACTTCCTGCATGGTCGGATTTTGGCGCTCTGTTCATGGACGGGTTGCGAGTGGGGGGAGCACTTTTTGTTTGGGGATTGCCTGCTCTCGTCGTGTATTTACCTCTGGTTGTTTTGATGGTAGTGGCTGGGGGCCAGGGACAAATGGGCACGGCTATGGAGACGATAATTACCCTATTGATGTTTGCGTGTGTATGTGTTCTGTTCTTTTACAGCATCTTCCTTGCTCTGGTGTCCCCGATAATCGTGTTGCGCATTGCCGAAGAACAGCGTTTTGCTGCGGCCTTCCAGTTTGGGAAGATTTTCTCCACGTTGCGGACCAATTTAGGGGCCGTCGTCCTTGTCGTTATCGCTACTTTCGTGGCCCAACTACTTGCCACTTTGGTGGGAACGTTGCTTTGTGGGGTCGGCGTTCTCCTTACGGTTGTGTGGGGTATGTGGGTGCAAGGACATCTTATCGGCCAGTTGGGGCGACTAATGCACTCTCAAGAAGTTGAATTGACACCTGTCTCCTAATAATGGTATTGGCCTGGTGTCGACACAGATGATGTTTATGACTGAACCCTCCCCTGTTACTCTTGAGGCGCGTTTGCATCTGTATAGGGGGAGGGTTCGTGTTATATCTGGTTGTCAGGACAAGGGCATTTGTCTGACAACTTGTGGTGTGTTATACTGTCTATAGTGAATTGTTGGGTCCACCATCCTGACGCGAAAGAGTCTTGCCCCTCGGGGTGGTGCGAACTAATGTGTACCCGGCGTTTTTTACCTGCTACAGTGCGGTGGGCATTCTCACACAGGGAGGTGTGTGATGTCTGAGGTTAAGTTGGTGGCGAAGCCGGGTGAAGTGCAATTCCCCAAGGGACTGGAAGGGGTTATTGCGCGCGAGACGACAAAGAGTTATGTCGACGGTCAGCGAGGGCGCCTCTACTACCACGGTATCCCCATTGAGGAACTGGCTGAAAATTCCACGTACGAGGAGACGTTCTTCCTCTTGTTGTATGACCGCCTGCCTACGGAAGGTGAGTTGGAATATTTCAAATCCCGCATGGTGCAGTATCGAGAACTTCCTTCCGAAGTGTATGATTACATTTGCAAGGCAAGTAGTCGATACAACGATACCCCGATGTCTGTACTGCGCACAGCTGTTTCCATGCTGGCTTCCTTCGACGACTCTGCCGAAGAGGATAGCCTCCCGGCTCATGAGCGGGAAGCCATTAAGATTACGTCGCGTATGGCGACGATTACCGCTGCTATAGGGCGAGCACGTAAAGGGTTGGCTCCAATTCACCCACGCCCAGATTTGTCCCATGCAGCCAACTTCTTATACATGCTCTTTGGGGAAGAGCCCGATCCTTACTACGCGCGGGTAATGGATGTTATCCTCATCCTTCATGCAGACCACGGTTGCAATGCTTCGACTTTTGCCACCCTTGTGGTGAAATCCACCCTTTCCGACATGTATTCGTCGGTTGTTGCTGGCATCGCTGCCCTTAAAGGACCGCTGCATGGGGGCGCGAACCAGCGGGCACTGAGGATGCTTAAAGAGATTGGGGAACCGGAGAATGCAGAGGCTTGGGTACTAAAAGCGCTTGAAAAGAAGCGACGTATTATGGGCTTTGGACACCGCGTGTATAAGGCTTACGATCCGCGGGCGCGCATCCTACACGATTATGCAGTTGAAGTGACCAAACGAGCAGGGACCGAGAAGTACCTGAAGATGGCGGAAATTATCGAAAGAGTGATGATTGAACGCTTGGGCAAGAAGGGTATCTTTCCCAATGTTGATTTCTACTCGGGCGTTGTGATGTCGTCCATGGGTATCGATGACGAACTCTTCACGCCTATTTTCGCCACCTCCCGTGTTGCTGGGTGGACGGCCCATGCTCTGGAGCAGCGGGTCGACAATCGCATTTATCGTCCGCGCTTTGTATATGTCGGCCCGGAGATCGATCACTGGGTGCCGTTGGAGGAGAGGGTTAAACCTGAGAAAGAGCCGACCCCCTTCACCCCTCTGGAGAAACTCGTATAAGCCAAAAGGGGCGGTGGGCTCACAAGAGAGCCAAACCCACCGCCCCTTTCCTGTTCCGAGACTTTACTGGCCCGAAGCCGACGGTGTATCCGTAGGAATGGGAGTTGCCGTCGGGGTAGGGTAGAGCAATTCCAGTCCTGTGGCAAGAGGAACCCCTGCAGGACTGTTACCGATGATGGTGGTGTTGTCGTCGCTTGCCGACTGGATGGCTGCGTAGGTGCGGCTTTGTTGTATGGTCTCACGAATGGTGAAGGGCAAAGCGATGCCTACCAGCCATATCAGCAAGACGGCAAGGGCTATCAACCGTACCCGCGTTCCCATATCCAGATGCCGATACCAGGCAAACACTCCGGCCTTCGGCTTAGTCACCTTCCTGCGACGGCGTGGAGGAACGCGCACAGGAAGAGCCGGGCGCTCTGTTAACACGCGCGCCGCGGTCACACGGGCCAAATTGAAGCCCAACCGTGGATAGCGAGTGATCAACGCTTCCAATGCGTTGCCGGCTAACCCCCAACACACGACCGGTGTTATGGCCACCGCGGCTGCACTGCGTGGCTGACCTGCCAGCACTTCCTCTTCGCCAAAAATCTCCCCCGGACGAGCCCGATAAAGTTCAACGGCCTCGGAACTGCCGGGCCGCTGCACGCTTACTTCTCCCTCGACGACGATGTACAGTTCGCCTGCTGGGGCGTTGGGCTGGTAGATGACGGTTCCCTCTTCGAAACGGTAAGGCACCAACTGCGCGGCAATATCTTCCAACTGATCCGGTGTCAAGCCGGCAAAGAGGGGAATGACCTGCAGATCATCTGCAGTTGGTTTGCTCAGGGGGGTGCTGCCGCGACGAGCCGTGGCCTGAGCAAGGCCCCTGGCCAGTGAGGGGCGCTCGACCGCCAGGGCTTCAAGCATGTCGCGCGAGAGCACCCAAAGTGTGGTAGGGGTTAACGCTCGCGCTTGCACCTTTCGGGGCCGTCCGGTGAGCAGCCCTACTTCGCCCAAGAACGATCCCGGCCCTACTATGGCGATAGGTTCACCATCCTCCGTGAGTACTTCTACCTCCCCCTCTTTGACGACGTACATTGCGTCCGCGGGATCGTCTACGTCGAAGATAACCGCGTTTTCCAGATAGGCTGTTTCCTCCATGCGCGCGGCAATTGCCTCTACATCTTCTTCAGGTAGCCCCCGTAGGAAGGGTACAGATCGAAGGTAGGACATCAAGACTGCCCGATCGTGGCTCACCCTTGTACTCCTTTCTTTCAAAGGTTCGGTCGTTCAATGGGGGAATTTGCTCTTCCCAAGTCAACGTCCTTGATCATAACCAAAGAACGCTCCCTGTCAATATGCGGCCCTTGTACAGGAGAGCAGTTCATCGGGCCTGTCCGGTGTGGAATCGAGGGAGTGCACTACCGCGTGCCCAAGATTTCCTCCTGGAACACACGCGCGAACGCTTGCATAAGATCGCGAGTAACCGGGCCAACGTGACCACCGTTGATGGGTTTATCGTCAACACGCGTCAAGGGCATGACGTGGCGGCTGGTGCTGGTCAGGAACGCCTCTTGCCAGTGGGGGATGGAAGAGACGGGCAGGGGGCGGAAGATAAGGCGATAACCACGCGCCTGGGCCAGCCGAATGACGATATCCCGCGTCACGCCGGCGATCACCAGGTGGTCGGGCGGGGTGACCAGGGCACCGTTGATAACGGCAAAAATGTTGCTCGTCGCACCCTCGCGGATACCGTCGCGGGCCACGAGCAACCCCTCGTGAGCGCCCAGGGCCCGGGCTTTGCGTCGGGCGAGAAAATTCACCAGCGTGTTGACGGTCTTAGCTGTGGGAAGAGGACGTTCCCCTTCAAAAGTTACTGCGCTGGCCCCGTATTCGTACAGTTCCCGGGGGTAGTATACCGGCGGCAAAAGCATCATGTAAACCGTCGGTCCCATGTAGGGGTCGCTGTTGAGGGCAATAATGCGTAGGGTGGATTCTTGGGCATGTGCTACCTCAACCAGGCGTTTAGCCCATTGGGCCATTTCTTCCAGAGAAGCGGGAAGGGGTAGCTCAATGGCCCGTGCCGAACGCGCCAATCGCTCCAGATGATCGAGGAGGCGGAAGATACGGCCCTTCACAACCTGAAGCGTCTCGTACACCCCCAGAGCACTGGTGACGGCCGGGTTTTGCACGTGCACGCAGGCCCTGTGTGAGTCGATGAGCACACCGTTGCAGCTTATCCAGTGGGATGCTTCCATGTCAGATGCCCAACTCCCGCCGCCAAAGATCGTCAAAAGCCTGCATCAACGCCCGAGTGATGGGACCTACGGCCATTTCGTGATCGTCCACACGCGCGATGGGAAGCACGTGACGTCGGGTGCTGGTTAGGAAGGCCTCATCCCAGCGGGGGATCTCATGAGCGGGGAGAGGGCGTCTTTCCACAGGGATGCCCAGATCGCGGGCCAGGCTGAGCACAATGCTCATGGTGATGCCCTCCAGGGC
>JALWHQ010000369.1 GCA_026983525.1 Anaerolineae bacterium
GCTCTTTAGTCTATGGCTAACCCTTACAGCCTGTTCATTTAGTCCGACATCGCCGCCCGATCAGGCGGTTTCTTCTTCTAAAGAGGTGACGACACCTACGGTTGCTACCCCTTCTCCGCAGGTGGAATCCACCCCTTCGTTGCCGCCCACCCCCAAAATTTCACCGACAACCCCTTCGCCCGAACCCACGGCGTCTCCCCAAGTAAAGGCCACCGGTGAATTTTCCCTTTCTCCTGAACAGGATTCTGGCATGCCGGGGGTACCGGCCGGCGTTACGGAAGACGGCGCGCCTTTCCGGGGTTCGCCCGACGCGGCTGTGACGATGGTCGAGTACTCGGACTTTCAGTGCCCTTTCTGTCGCCGTCACGCCGAACAAACCGCACCCCAACTGGACAAGCAGTATGTGGCGACGGGGAAGGTCAAGCACGTCTACAAGAACTTCCCGTTGAGGAAGATCCACCCGCAGGCGGAGCCCGCGGCTCAAGCCGCCCTGTGCGCGGGCGTGCAGGGCAAATTCTGGCCCATGCACGACATGCTCTTCGAACGCCAGGATATGTGGGCCGGCCAGGAGGATGCTGCTCCCATCTTCCGTCAATTTGCAGAGGAACTGGGCCTGGACATGGACGCGTTCGATGCCTGCTGGAAAGCCCAGCCCTTTACCGAACAGATTCAGCGGGAACTGGAAGAGGGCGCGGCCCGTGGCGTGAGCGGCACGCCGGCCTTTTTCATCAATGATTGGTTCGTGAGCGGCGCCCAGAGCCTGGAAACGTTCCAATCGATTATCGAGAAGGCCCTGGCCGGAGAACGCCCCACCCCGACCCCGACCCTGTCCTACGCCGACCTCCATCCCTTCGACCCCGATCCCGACAACCCGGGGCGCACCTACATGGGCGATGCGTTCATCGGCAGCCCGGACGCGCCGGTCGTCATCCTGGAGGTGTCCGATATTCTCTGCCCGTACTGTCGCCGCCATCACACCGAGGTGTGGCCGGAGTTCAAACAAAAGTATGTGGACACGGGGAAGGTGCGGGTGGTGTTCAAGCACCTGCTGGGCCATTCGAACTCCGAGCCCCCGGCTGAGGCCGCGGAGTGCGCGGGTAATCAGGGGCAATTCTTCCCCTATGTCGATTTGCTCTACGCGCGCGTGGATGAGTGGAAGGATTTGAACGGTGCGGCCCTGGTGGACACCTTCGTCGAATATGCCAAGGAGGTGGGGGTGAAGGACACGGACGCGTTTCGGGCCTGCCTCGACGAACACAAGATGCAGGAGAAGGTGCGCCTGGATCATCGAACTGTGCTGCAGGCAAATGTGCGGGGCACTCCGACCTTCATCGTGATCGCCAACGGCCAGGCGTTAGGGCGCATTCCGGGGTTCATCACCCTGAAGCAGTGGGACGAGGTGATGAAGCAGGTCGAGGAGGCACTGCAGCAGTAGGGAGCCGGGGCCATCACGCGCGTTCGGCCTCGCACTCCGGACACACCAGAGGCTCCTCCAGTCGGCGTAGGTGTTTGGTGCACACCGCGAACACCTCGACACGCTCCCGGAAGAATTTCTTCACCACGGTCGCTTCCAGGGCCAGGTGTTCCACTCGCGTGTTGGCCAAAATTTCCGGGACGGGGCACGTCTTGCAGAGCGCGGGTTTCCAGGGGCGCGAGTTCGGGTTTCGTTCGATCAGGCGACATGTGCGGGTCTCCCGCCCGCGGAAGTAATCCTCGTGGTAGTAGGGACAGTTGGGGCGTTGGAAGTCGGCCATGCTATGCTCCCTGTCGCCACAGGGTGGTGTACCCACGCCAGAGAAGGAGGATACCTACAGCCAGACCGATAATCCCGCTCCAGAACGCGCGCGTGACCAACAGGATACCCAAGGGCAGGAAGAGGAACACGGCTGCGGCACCGCCGATCACAAAGAGCGCGGGCCATACCTCGCGCCAACGGCCGGCACGCACCGACGCACGCACCATTTCCCAGGAGAGGAGTTCCCCCTCCTGGGGATCATGCTCGACCGTCCAGGCACGCGCTTCTTCTGGAGATAGACCCGGCGGCGGGCCACTCACTCGCCCCCACAAACTGTGAGCAAAGGTCATCCACAAAGTGCCCGCGATGAGCGCGGTGCCGCCCAGGACTGCTAGCGCGAAAAACACAATGCCGAGAGCGTGCATATTTCACTTCAGCGCGATCAACACGTACGAAAAGGCCATCGTCAGCGCGATCAACAGAGTGATCACATAAAAGACGATCTCCTGCCAACGGCGCTTGCGCGCCTGTCGTTTCCGTGCCATGGTCACAAACCTCCGGTAAACTCACCAATTTTCCTCACAACAACCCGCCCATTCGGTCGAAGGCCATAAGGGCAAAGCCCAAATACAAGTAAGCGTTGGAATACTGGTACAGCCGGTTGGCAATGGCCTTGTTCGGTTCCCGGCGCAGGCGATATGCCAGGTAGAGAAAAATGGCGTTGAGAATGATCATCCCTACCAAGTACGTGCGCCCGAGCACGCCGGTGGCCGCGGGCAACAGTGTGACGACGACCATCAACCAGGAATAGAATACCACCTGTCGCGTGGTTTCGTCTAATCCCTTTACCACCGGTAGCATGGGGATCCCCACCTTTTCGTAGTCCTTTAGCACCAGGATGGTGAAGGCCCACGTGTGCGGCGGTGTCCACAGGAAAATGAGGGCAAAGAGTATGAGCGCGAGGAAATCGACCCGGCCGGTTACGGCAGCCCAGCCAACTACGGGAGCCATTGCTCCCGCCGCGCCCCCGATGACGATGTTCTGCACGGTGCGCCGCTTCAACAGGCGCGTGTAAATCCCGGCATACCAGATAGCACCGATCAATGTGAGGACTGCCGTCAATCCGTTCACCTTCCACGCCATGAGCAGCACACCAAGGATCACACACCCCACCCCAAAGATCAGGGCATTGCGCGGGGGCACAAGATTTTGGGGCAGAGGACGCCGCGCCGTGCGCGACATGCGCCCGTCGATATCCCGATCGTAGTAAGAGTTCAGAGCGTTCGCGCCCCCCGCTGACAGGGTGCTGGCAATCACCGTCCAGAGGAAGAGGTCCCAATCGGGCCAGCCGCGCGCGGCAATGATCATGCCCCCCACTGTGGTGATCACGAGGAGCAACACGATGCCGGGTTTCATCAGTCCGAAATAGGCGCGCCAGCCCGCGCGCGGCGCGCGCGCCTTACGGCGGGAGGGTTCACGTCGTTGGGGGGGCGTGGTTTCTCCTGTGGACTGATACGCGTA
>JALWHQ010000370.1 GCA_026983525.1 Anaerolineae bacterium
GCCAGCCGTTCCACCCACCCCTCGAAGAAGAGGCTCACGGCAAAACTGAGGGAGGCCACTCGCGAAAGCGTAGCCCGTTCTCCCAACCCTTCCGCAAAGAGGCGTCCCAGGTTGTCCACGTCCATGCGCAGCACCCCCAACCGCTTGATGCCTCGCGATTGCCAGGCCATCACGTGAAAGGGCTTGACACTATCGGGAGCGGGAAGGTCGGTCAGTCCGCTCTCTCGTGCTCCCTTCACCTCCTCCGCCGTAATGGTGGGAGTCACATTCACGAGGAAGCGGCGCCCCACAGCCGTGCGGGGGCCCGGTCGCAGGTCGGGCAAGGCATCGTCATGCAAGGCCAGCACCACACGACGGCGTGGTGGGTCGGCCTCTTGTGGGGGCAACGTTTGCCTTAGGCTCGCCTGTAGACCAAAGAGGGCCAGCACATCCTCCCACCCTCCCGGAGCATCTTCCAGGCGCACCTCTGCTGCATCCCGTTCCTCCAGGATGAGAAACCGGGCCCGGCGGAGCATTTTGCCCAGGTGCTCATACGAGCGGCAGGGCGGGCACTTGCGCACATCTTCGCCGTCTTCCCTCTTTTCCACTTGTGTCCCAGGGTGCTCCGCGCCGCAGACCTGACACTGCCGTTCTTCGTTGCCCCCACCCCCTTGTGGCGAAAACAGCCAGGTCAGGTCCTCAGCGGAGAGTTCTGAAAAACGTCGCGCCTTGGCCCGCTGCAATCGCCCGTGCAGACGGTCCCACGCCTGGCTCACGCGACCGTCGAAGAAGTCCTCCCCTGTCAAAGGCTCACCCTCCAGCGCTACGTACAAGTCTCCCCGATGGTGCTGGAGGAGCGCGCGGCTGATGTCCCTTTGGATGGCCCTCAAGCGCTGGGCGTCCTCAGGCCGCGCCAGGAGGTAGAAACTGCCGCCGCCACTGTAGATGATGTTGGTTATCGGCAAATCCAGGCGACGCAACACGTATCGCGCCAGCGCCTCGGTCAGCAGTTGGAGGTAGAATGACCGCCCGCGCAGCGCGCTTGTGGCCCCGCGCGCCGTAATGGTGTAGATGAAATCCTGCACACCGCTGATGTCACCCCCGACCAGCAAAGCCAGAGGTCGATTCGTGCGTGGCTCCTGGGCCAGCGCGCGTATTTCATCTGCTGAGAGGGTGCTGTCGGCCAAAATCGCGGCCAGGGCCGCGGTAGTGCGGCTGTGGTCGTACAGGCTGATGTCGGGCAGCGCGCGATAGTACGCCGAAGGGATGCACCACGTGTACCGTTGCATGAGCAGGAGCATCGATTCCAGGTACGTGGGCAGGTCTCCCCCCTCGGCGTGGGCCTCGCGCAAACGGTCCGCCTCGGCCACGAACGTTTCCCACATGGCTGCGTACGCCTGCCAAACGGCCTGGTCGTCATCGAGGGCCGCGCGGGGGAAGAGGACATCCGCGTCCATTGCCAACGGACGCAAGGGAAGGTACGCGCGCGCCCGTGCCTCGTCCGAGAGGATGTGCCCATCGGCTTGGACGAGGGCAAAAACAGAGAGCAGTTGTTTGGGATGTGTAGCGCGCACATTATCGTCGTCGCCCCGGTCCCGCTCGCCCGCGGAGAGGCGGTCGGCCAGGGCCACGGCCCAGTCCAGTTGGCCCTGGGGATTGTGGTGATTGCCCGCGGCCAGCATCACCGGGTCGCGCCACGGCTGCGGCACGTAGCGCTGCACGAAACTGGCCGTGAGCATGGCGTGCTTGTACCTGAAGTCCCCGCGCGCTTCCGCGTCCCAAATGCGGGTGCCGCTTTCGGCCGCGCGCAGCATGAACTTGCCGATGTCATGGAGAAGGCCGGAGAGAGCCGCCGAGTGTGGTGTTTTGTTCATTGTGTCCCTCGCACAGTCAAACTTTTGTAAAGAGGTTGAAGTTCGAGAAGCAGTGATAGGAGGTGGCTTACGTCCAACTTGCCTCCTCTGTAAGAAGAGCCCACAGAGGCCAAAAAGGGTCTTACATGGTGAAAATAACCATGAAACACTCTTTCTTCCAAGTCAAAAACAGACTCGTCCAAATTATCTCGACGGGACCGATATATTCTATATTGAGCCCATTTTATTTCACTCTTGGTTAGTGTGTATTATAGATCGTTCCAATATATACGCAAATCACATCCCCTGACGTTGGGAATTGTTATCTCCTCCGTCGAGGTTTCCACCCTGTTTCTACGAACCATCACTCACCTTTTGATAAACCCCCACCGGCTAAGAGCAAGGGAGAAGAGCAAGGAAAGGAGAGGGGGGGAAGATTGAGAATAATTTCCGGTGTTAAGAGAATGCAAGGAGAAGGGAGTCGAAGAAGATTAGAGGCGTATCAGCGCGCGCACCTGATCCGCGCTCGTTTGCTTGAGCGCGACGCGCGCGACCTCGCGTGCATCGGCCATTCGCCACTGCCGCACCAGGGCTTTGACCTCGGGCACGCGCTTGGGCGCGACGCTGAGTTCGTCCACCCCCAGCCCGATAAGGATGGGCACGGCCGCGCGTTCGCCCGCGGTTTCGCCGCACACGCCCACCCACCGACCGTGCGCGTGCGCGGCGCGGACCACCATGTCCACCAGGCGGAGCACCGCGGGGTGGAGTCCATCGGCCAGCGCGGCCACGCGCGCGTTGGACCGGTCCGCGGCCAGGGTATACTGGGAAAGGTCGTTCGTGCCAATGCTGAAGAAATCCACATAAGGGCAGAAAGATTCGGCCAGCAAAGCCGCGGATGGGATCTCCACCATCATGCCCACCTGCACGTCACTGGGCACTTGGTGGCCTTCGGCGCGCAACTCGGCCAGCACGTCGTCGAACATGTCGCGCAGCCAACGCATTTCCTCCACCGTGGCTACCATAGGGAACATCACGCGAGTGGGAAAGCCCGCGCCCGCGCGCAGGATGGCGCGCAGTTGGGTACGCAGCATCTCCGGGTGTTCACGAGCCAGGCGAATGGCGCGCACCCCCAGGAAGGGATTCATCTCCGGGGGATGGGGAATATAGGGGAGGGGTTTGTCGCCGCCCACGTCCAGGGTGCGCACGACCACGGGACGGCCCTGCAGGGCCTCGAAGATGGCCCGATACGCGCGGACCTGCTCCTCTTCCGAGGGTGGAGTCGTTCGCTCCAGGAAGAGAAATTCGGTGCGCAGGAGACCAATGGCCTCCGCGCCCAGCCGCGCGGCCTCCAGCGCGTCATCAGGCGTGGCTACATTGGCCGCCACCTCGACGCGTTCCCCGTCCAGAGTG
>JALWHQ010000371.1 GCA_026983525.1 Anaerolineae bacterium
TGAAGTTCAACCACCGCGCCCCCGCGACCATCCGCAGCAGGGTTGTAGCGGTTGAACACATCGCACACACTCTCCGCGACCTCGGGGTCAACCGTCACACCGACCTCGAGCCAGTGCATGATCCAACATCTCTAATCTCTAATCTCCAATCTCTAATCTCCAACCTCCAACCCCGAATTTTGCTGGAGGATTTGCCAGAAGGAAGGGGATGGGCGATCACTCGATGTTCAATATGTCCCCAATCGCGTCTAACATTTTTTCAAGGAAGTTCCGGTCGTCCGGGGAGGGGACGCGGCCCAAAGTTTTCCCCAACTCACGCAGGAGTTCCTTCTGGCGCGCGGTGAGATTTTTGGGGATGACCACCCGCACGGTGACGAGCATGTCTCCGCGTTTGTTCGGATGGCGCATGTCGGGCACGCCTTTCCCGCGCAGGCGGAAGGTCTTTCCGTACTGGGTGCCCGGAGGAATAGTCAATTTCACTTTGTTACCATCGACGGTTGGAATCTCTACCTCATCACCCAGCGCGGCCTGAGCGACGTTGATGGGCAGGTCGAGCAGGATGTTCTTGCCCTCCCGTTTGAAAATGGGGTGGGGTTTGACGTGCACGCGCACGTAGAGGTCGCCCGGCGCGCCGCCGTACTGGCCCAATTCCCCCTCACCGGTGAGACGTATCATCGTACCTTGGTCCACTCCGGGTGGGATGTGCACTTGTACCTGACGGGTGCGCCGTACAATCTTGCGGCCTCCACATTCCTGGCATGGGGTGTTGATGATGGTGCCTGTACCGTGACAACGAGGGCATGGGGTGACGGTGACGAATCGGCCCAGGAAGGTTTGTCGTACCTCGCGCACTTCACCTTGCCCCCGACATTGGGGACAGGTGATGGGGCCTGTCCCGGGTTCTGCTCCTGTACCGTGACAGCGGGGGCAGGGTTCCAGCCGTTCGACGGAGATGACTTTGTCCGTGCCGAAGACAGCCTCTTCGAATTCAATGGTTATGTCGACTTGCAGGTCGCGGCCCCGCTCGGGGGTGCGACGTCGTCGCCGTGGGCCGAATCCAAACAGTTCCTCGAAGATTTCGGTGATATCGGGGCCAACACCCCCAAAGCCCCCAATGTGGGGATCTGTCCAGGCCGCTTCAGGACGACTGCCTACCCGTCCAAAATGATCATACTGGGCGCGTTTTTCCGGGTCGCTTAGTACTTGGTAGGCTTCGTTAATTTCCTTGAACCTTTCTTCCGCTTCTGGACTTTTGTTTACATCCGGGTGATATTGTCGCGCCAAGCGTTTGTAGGCGCGCTTAATCTCTTCTTGACTGGCATTGCGTGGTACACCCAGTATTTCGTAGTAGTCACGCTTCACGGCCATCTTCTCTACCTTCATCCTCATCTTCCCAACTAATGATCCACACGCTCAATCCGGCCAGAACAACCGTTGCTCCAATAAGAGCCAGCCATTGGGTGAGGGTAAATCCCACGTGTCGTGCCGACCATATCAGGATAATGACCATGCCGACGGCAAGGAGAAACCAAGATACCAGGTTGGGATGTTTCTCCCACAGGCGTTTTAGTGTGCTCATCTGTTCTTCTCCTGTCGGGATAGAACATTTCGAACGGGGGCCCAGGTGTGTCGGTGGATAGGGGACGGACCTAAACGTAGTAAGGCTTCCCTATGGGTCTTGGTTCCGTACCCCTTATGTCGAGCAAATCCGTATCCAGGATAGCGGGCGTCCATCTCGTCCATGATTCGGTCACGAGTGACTTTAGCGATAATGGAAGCCGCGGCAATGGAGAGTACACGCGCGTCCCCGCGTGTAAACGACTCCTGAATGATGTTTACCTCAGGTAGGCGTAAATGGTCAAGTAAGAGGTAGTCAGGCGTGTGTGGAAGGGCTGCCAGGGCGCGACGCATAGCAAGCCGTGTGGCTGGGACAATGCCCATCGTGTCGATTTCCTTTGGAGACGCTACACCTACTCCCACTCCCAGGGCGACTTCCTGGATGCGCTCGTACAAGGCGTCCCTCCTGGTGGGGGAAAGGCGTTTGGAGTCGTCCACCCCGTGCAGCAACGTTACCAAGTCCTCGCGATGAGGGGGAAGAACAACGGCGGCCGCGACGACGGGCCCGGCCCACGGGCCGCGTCCGGCTTCGTCAAGGCCTGCCACGTAAAAATAGCCGAGCGCCCACAGGCGACGCTCGGCTTCCAGGCTTGGTGCCATGATGGTATCGCCCGGTGTCGGGTTAGTCGTATCGTTGCTTGAGCCGCGCCTTCTTGCCTGTGCGCTCGCGCAGGAAGAACAGTTTGGCCCGCCGCACCTTGGAATGGCGCAGGATCTCGATCTTCTCGATGCGCGGCGAGTTGAGCGGGAACACACGCTCCACACCGATGCCGTGGGAGGCGATCCTCCGCACCCGCATCATACGATTCGTGCCGCCCCCTGTAAGGGCGATAACCGTCCCCTGGAAGGGCTGAACGCGCTCGTTGTTCCCCTCCACAATGCGGAAGTAGACGCGCACGATGTCTCCAATCTGAACCTCTGGGAGATCATCCCGGAGCGACGACTGTTCGACCAAGCGCAACAATTCATCCGCTGGCAATTGCTTTGTCTCTGCCATCCCGGCCCCCTTCTCCATGTCCCGTCGAGAGTATGGCATAAATGCGGCTGGCGAGCCATCCCCGCCAGCCGCAGGTCTCGAGCGTTCTTATCTTCGCTGGATGTCGTTCACACAGCCTACAAGGATAACACAGGGGAGAGGGATGGTCAAATTCGTGAGGAGGAGGTGACAGGTTCCGTTGTCTGGTAGGAGACACGCCTACCCGTGCACCAGATGCGCGCCCCCGTCGACGAGCAGAACCTCGCCTGTAATGTAATCGTTGCGCAACAGGAAGAGGAGCGCGTCGGTGATTTCCTCCACGCGTGCGGCCCGCTTCGCCGGCACGCGCTGCACGATCCGCTCCAGGTAGGCCTCGTCCTTGTCGGGCGGGGGGAGCACCGCGCCCAAGGCCAGCGCGTTGACCTGAATGTGGGGGGCGAGTTCGCGCGCGGCCATCTGCGTGAACGTGACCAGGGCAGCCTTGCTCAGGGTGTAGGCAAGATATTGGCGACCGGGGTAGAGCGCGCGCCAGTCCACGATGTTCACCACCTTGCCCGGCTGTCCGTCCAAGAGGCGGGCAAAGGACTGGGTGAGCAGGAAGGGCGCGCGCAGGTTGATGCGAAAGTGGCGGCTCCAGTTGTCCAGGTCGGTGTTGCGTAGCGTGCCGGGGACAAAGATGGCCGCACTGTTGACCAGCACCTGGGGCAGGGCCAGGGATTCCGCGGCCCTCTCGACAAGGTGGAGCGCCTCGTCAGCCTCTTGAAGGTCTGCCTGAAGCGCGACCGCGCGGACGCCGTGACGTCGCGCTTGCGCCACCGTTTCCTCGGCCGCCTGGGCAGCATGGCCATAATGGACGATGACATCCATGCCCGCGCGGGCCAGAGCCAAAACAAAAGCCCGTCCCAGACGACGGGCACCGCCGGTTACGAGAGCCATCTTGCCTTTCAGGTGCATGGGCCTTCCTCTTTCGCAGGATACAAGCGGTTTGCTCCTTGGGCGCGTCCCCATTATACGCGACGAGACCGCCCCCTGTAAAGGAGGACGGTCTCGCGCTCCCCACGCACCCACTGCCTGTGCAAAATCAATATAGGACGAAAGCATTCCGTAATTCTGTAAGGAATCTTACATTTTTGCATGTTTATCCTCGTCAGTGCAGAAGTCTAATGATACTCTAACACATTGCTTGCGCCGACTTAACATGTCTCCCGTAGAGTTGGAAAGGAAGACGGGGAATCTCTAATCTCCAATCTCCAATCTCGAGGATGGAGAGATTAGAGATTGGAGATTGATTGAATCCGAGGGAGGCTGAGAAATGAGATTGGACAAATACACCCAGAAATCGCAAGAGGCCCTGTACGAGGCTCAACATATCGCACAGGAGTACAACCATCCGCAGATCGAGCCGGAGCACTTGCTGCGCGCCTTGATCACCCAGGAAGGGGGCGTGGTGCCCAGCGTGTTCAAGCGCATGGGCGTGGACGCCAACCTGATCCTGCAGGACCTGGATCAGGAACTGGCGCGCAAGCCGCGCGCGTACGGCGCCACCGCGCAGGTGGGCATCGGCGACCGCCTGGTGAAGATCCTCCAGGAGGCGGAGAAGATTGCCGAGTCCATGAAGGACGAGTACGTCTCCACCGAGCACCTGTTGCTGGCCATGGCCCAGCCGCAGGCGGGCAATGTGCAGCAACTGCTGGCGCGGCACGGCGTGGACTACAACGGTATCATCCAGGCCCTGGCCGGCATCCGCGGCAGCCAGCGCGTCACCTCGCCTACGCCCGAGGCCCAGTACGAGGCCCTGGCCAAGTACGGTCGCGACCTGACCGACCTGGCCCGCAAGGGCAAACTGGACCCGGTCATCGGCCGCGACGCGGAGATCCGCCGCGTGATGCAGATTTTGCAGCGGCGCACCAAGAACAATCCCGTGCTCATCGGTGACCCTGGCGTGGGCAAGACGGCCATCGTCGAGGGCCTGGCCCAGCGCATCGTCAAGGGGGATGTGCCCGAGGGTCTGAAGAACAAGCGCATCGTCCAGTTGGACATGGGCGCGCTCATCGCGGGCGCCAAGTACCGGGGCGAGTTCGAGGAGCGCCTCAAGGCCGTGCTCAAGGAAGTGACCGAGGCGGAAGGGGAAATCATCCTCTTCATTGACGAGATTCACACCGTGGTGGGCGCGGGCGCGGCCGAGGGCGCGATGGACGCCAGCAACATGCTCAAGCCCATGCTCGCCCGCGGTGAACTGCACTGCATCGGCGCCACCACCGTGGACGAGTACCGCAAGTACATTGAGAAGGACGCCGCGCTGGAGCGCCGCTTCCAGCCCGTGTACGTGGCCGAGCCCAGCGTGGAGGACACCATCAGCATCCTGCGCGGGCTGAAGGAGCGCTACGAGGTGCACCACGGCGTGCGCATCACCGACGCGGCCGTCATCGCCGCGGCGACCTTGAGCCATCGCTACATCACGGACCGCAAACTGCCCGACAAGGCCATCGACCTGATCGACGAGGCCGCGGCCCGGCTGCGCATGCAGATCGACTCCAAGCCCGAGGAACTGGACAATCTCGACCGCCAGATCATGCAGTTGGAGATCGAGCGGGAGGCCCTGAAGAAGGAGAAGGACCCGGCCTCCAAGGAGCGGTTGAAGAAGATAGAAGAGGAGATTGCCAACCTGCAGGAGAAGCGGGCCGAACTCGCCGCGCGCTGGGAGGCCGAGCGCGAGGCCATCAAGCAACTGCACAGCATCAAGGAGCAGATCGAGCAGGTGCACATCCAGATCGAGCAGGCCGAGCGAGAGGCCAACCTGGAGGAGGCCGCGCGGTTGCGCTACGGCGTCCTGCGTGAGTTGGAGGAGAAACTCCAGCAGGCGGAACTGCGCCTGAAGGAATTGCAGAAGGACGGCGCGCTCCTCAAGGAAGAGGTGGACGCGGAGGACATCGCCAAGATCGTCAGCGAGTGGACGGGCATCCCCGTGTCCAAACTGATGGAGGGTGAGCGGGAGAAACTCCTCAAGATGGAGGAGCGCCTGCACGAGCGCGTGGTCGGCCAGGACGAGGCCATCCGCGTGGTGGCCAACGCGATTCGCCGCGCCCGCGCCGGCCTGCAGGATCCGAACCGACCCATCGGCTCCTTCATCTTCATGGGGCCGACGGGCGTGGGTAAGACCGAGCTGGCTCGCGCGCTGGCCGAGTTCCTGTTCGACGACGAGCGGAACATGATCCGCATTGACATGAGCGAGTACCAGGAGCGGCACACGGTGAGCCGCCTCATCGGTGCGCCCCCGGGCTACGTGGGCTATGAGGAGGGCGGCCAACTGACCGAGGCGGTGCGCCGTCGGCCCTACAGCGTGGTGCTCTTCGACGAGATCGAAAAGGCGCACCCCGAGGTGTTCAACGTGCTGCTCCAGGTGCTCGATGACGGCCGCCTGACCGACGGCCACGGCCGGACCGTGGACTTCCGCAACACGGTGATCATCATGACGAGCAACGTGGGCAGCCAGTACCTGGCCAACCTGCCTACGGACGTGCCGGAGGAGACGTTCCGGGACCTGTTCGAGAAGGCGAAGGAACAGGCCCTGGCCGAGTTGCGGCGCCACTTCCGGCCCGAGTTTCTGAACCGGATTGACGAGATCATCGTCTTCCAACCGCTGACCTTCGAGCACTTGATGGACATCGTGGACATCCAGATGCGGCGGCTGCGCGAACTGCTGGCCGAGCGCAAGATCACCATCGAGTTGACTCAGGCGGCCAAGCGGCAACTGGTGGAAGAGGGCTACGACCCGGTGTACGGCGCGCGGCCGCTGAAGCGGGTCATCCAGCGCCGCATTCAGGATCCGCTGGCCCTGAAGATCCTGGCCGGCGACGTGCGCGACGGCGACCACGTGGTGGTGGACTTCCGCGAGGGCGAGTTCACCTTCGACGTGGTGGCCGGCGAGGCGGAGGAAGAGCAACAAGTGGTGTATGCGTAACGATTGACGATTAAGGAGTAAGGGCTGACGCACGACGCAATATACATGACGTACTGATGTTTCCACGGCCGGTGGGGTTGAGAGAACCTGCCGGCCGTTCTGTTTTTCGAGGGAATAGGCCGCGCCGTACATCCGTGCTATAATTAGGGCAGGTTACAGAGATTGGTGGAGCAAAGGGAGAGCGATGGCGAAGTCCAGCAAGGGGAAAAAGAAAACGTCGTCCAAGGGGAGCAAAGGGAAGAAAAGCGCGCGCGGTAAGTCTAAGCGCAAAAGCACGCGCAAGAAAAAGGGAGATAGCCTGACCCTGCCCGACCTGTCCTTCCTCCTACACCCTACATTGTGGGCTGTTGTTTTGTTTGTCGCGGGTTTGCTCACCCTGGGTACATTTGTTTCTGGAGAACAAGGAACGCTTCTCACCTGGTGGCACGGACGCCTGCGCGTCCTTGTCGGCGGAGCCATTTATTTTGTTCCCATCGCGGCTTTTGCTACTGCCTGGTGGTTGATTCGTTACGTGGTGGCCTTGGAAGAGGATGAAGAGACGCCACCCCCAACCCTGCGTATTACGGGTGTGCTGTTGGCCCTGGCCGCGGTCGCGGCGTTCTTACACATGATGGCCTTTGCCGCCGAGCCGCTGGAACTGGCCCAGCGTGGGGGTGGTGGCGGCGTCGTCGGGTTCGTGGTCAGCGATTGGTTGGTGCGCAATCTGGGCTTTTGGGTAACCATCCCGGTTGTGGCTTTTCTGCTCATCCTGGGCATTCTTCTTGCGCTGGCTGCCACGCCCGCGGAGGTTGCCTTTGTAGTTCGGAGTGTGTGGGCGCGCGTGGTTGGGCGTCCTCGCCCCCTTGTGCCCGAATCTGACGAGGAGTGGGAGCCCATCCCTACCATTGAACCGGTGGGAGCGCGCGTGCCATGGTGGCGCACCCTGTGGGAGCGTATACGTCCAAAGCAGGAACCCCCCTTGCCCACGCGCGTCATTGGCGAGGCTCCTGTCGAGAGCGAACCTGTGGTCAGTCCCTTCACGTCTGTGGAGGAAGGGGCAACGACCTTAAGCGAACCTTCTCCGGCTGTTGAGAGTGTGCCCACCCAATCTACTACTTCTCCTGTGACGGCTGCTTCACCTGCGGCTCAGCGCCCTATGCCTGCCATTGAAGAAGGCGTGGCCGGTCGTGGCTGGCAACTTCCTGACATTCGGGCCATCTTCGAGGATACAGAGGATGGCGAAATCAGCGAGGAGGAAATTCGCCAGCGCAGCCGCATCATTGAAGAGACACTGGCCGCGTTCGGGGTGCCTGTGCGGGTTGTGGAAGTGAACCGGGGCCCCACGGTGACGCAATTCGGCATCCAGCCAGGTTACATCGAGCGGGTCGACCGTAAGACAGGTACAATTCGTCGGGAAAAGGTAAAAGTTTCCCGTATCCTTTCACTGCAAAACGATTTGGCCCTCGCTTTGGCTGCAGCTCCCATACGCATCGAGGCGCCTGTACCCGGCAAGCCCATCATAGGCATTGAGGTTCCCAACAAGCGAACGTCCGTTGTAACCCTACGGAGTGTGCTCGAATCGGACGTGTGGCGCACGTTCAAGGGGCGGCTCAAAATCGCGCTGGGCCGTGACGTGGCGGGGCGCCCCGTCGTGGCCGACCTGGCGCGCATGCCCCACCTGCTCATTGCCGGTGCGACGGGCTCAGGCAAGTCGGTGTGCATCAACGCCATTATCTCTTGTTTGATGGCTACGCACACACCGGAAGAGGTACGCTTTATCCTGGTCGATCCCAAGCGGGTGGAGTTGACGGTGTACAATGGCGTGCCCCATCTCATCGGCAATGTCATTACCGATGTTGATCTGGTGGTGACGGTGCTCCAGTGGGCCGTGCGTGAGATGGAACGCCGATACGAAATGTTCTCCAAGGTACGCGCGCGCGACATCGTCCGTTATAACAAGAAGATAGCGGCCGAAGGCAAGCCCCTCCTTCCGTATATTATCATCGTCGTTGACGAGTTGGCAGACCTCATGCTCTCTGCGCCTGAGGAAGTGGAGAAGGCCATTGTGCGCTTGGCGCAGATGGCCCGGGCCACGGGTATCCACCTGGTGTTGGCGACCCAGCGCCCCAGCGTGGATGTCGTCACTGGCCTGATCAAGGCCAACTTCCCGGCCCGCATTGCCTTTGCCGTGACGTCCCAGATCGACTCGCGGGTCATCCTCGACAGTCCGGGCGCGGAACAATTGCTCGGTCAGGGGGACATGCTCTTCATGCCGCCCGATTCGAGCAAACTGGCCCGCCTGCAGGGCGTGTACGTATCCGACAGGGAAATCCAGCGGCTGGTCGCGTTCTGGCGGAGCCAGCGCCCTGAACCGCCCGGCGATGTGACCGCGCCGGAAATTGAGCAGGCACCCAAGCCACCCACCGAAGGAGTGCCGACAGGTGATTTCCCCACAACCGAGCAGCCACAAGTCGAATCCCAGGAGTGGGAGCAGCGTCCCTTGTGGGATGACTTGCTGGAGGAGATTCGGGAGCAGGAGAAGAAGGCGGGCCGCGATCCGCTCTTTGATGAGGCCGTGCGTGTCGTGCGCGAGGCGAATCGAGCGTCCATTTCTCTGTTGCAGCGGCGGTTGCGCATCGGCTACGCGCGCGCCGGGCGACTCATCGACGAACTGGAGGCCGCGGGCATCATCGGCCCCGATCCCGGCGGGGGACGCTCGCGACCCGTCTATCCACCCAAGGAGGAGTTCTCCGCCACTGCGCCTGAGCACGATGCGTAGATTGGTACGGTTCGATGAAGACCAAGACGGCAACTTTGCACCAGCGTGAAAACCGCTCACGCCCCTTGCTCGTCCTGCTGGACGGGCATAGCCTGGCGTATCGGGCGTTCCACGCCCTGCCACCCGACTTGCGCACCTCCCAGGGCGAAATGACCAACGCCACCTATGGGTTCACCTCGATGCTCATCACCGTCCTGCGAGACTTCGCCCCCGATTACATGGCCGTCTCCTTTGATGTGGGGCGAACATTTCGCCATGACCTGTTCGAAGAGTACAAAGCCCAACGCCCCGAGACGCCGGAGAACTTTCACAAGCAGGTGGAACGCATCAAGGAAATTGTGGAGGCGTTCCACATCCCCATCTTCGTCATGGAGGGGTATGAGGCCGACGATGTCATTGGGACGCTGGCACGGCGGGCCGAGGAGCAGGGGCTGGACGTCCTCATCGTGACCGGCGACACCGACGCGTTTCAACTCATCAGCCCTCACGTGCGCGTCCTCACCAGCGGCCGTCGTTTTTCCGACACCATCATTTACGATGAGGAGCGCGTCCGCCAGCGGTATGGGGTGTCGCCTCGGCAATTGGTGGACTTCAAGGCTCTGGTCGGGGACAAGTCGGACAATATTCCGGGAGTGCCCGGCATTGGCCCTAAGACGGCGGCCAAACTCCTTCAGCAGTACGAGACGCTCGAGGGGATTTACGAACACCTGGACGAAGTCAAGCCCGAACGCGTGCGCAAAGCCCTTGCCGAACATAAGGAGACCGTATTCGCGGCCCGCAACCTGGTGCGCATCCGCACGGATCTGCCCCTCGAACTGGACTTAGAACGATGCAAGCGCCAGCCTTACGATCGCGAACGGGTGCTGGCCCTCTTCCGGGAGTTGGAGTTCCGCTCCTTGTTGAATCGTCTCCCCGAAATGCAGGAACCGTCCCCAACGCCGGAAGGGGAGCCCATCCAGCCTTCCCTCTTCCCTCCCGAGCACGTGGAGTCCCGTCCTTCCAAGGTGCATCCCAAAATCGTCACGACGCGCGAGGGGCTGCGGGAGTTGGTGGATGTTCTTGCCTCTGCGCCGCGTATCACCTTTGACGTGGAAACGGACAGCATCGACCCTCATCGGGCCAGGCTGGTGGGGCTGGCCCTGGCCTGGGGGACGCGCGGGGACGAGACGGCGTACATCCCTGTGGCGCATCGGAACGGTGTTCAGTTGGCGTGGGATGACGTGAGGGCTGCGTTGGCGTCTCACTTCGCGCGCAAGGACGCGCTCTACGTGGCCCACAATGCCAAGTTCGACATGATTGTGCTCCAGCGCCACGGGCTGGAGGTGACGGGCCGCCTGGCGGACACTATGCTCATGGCCTGGCTTATTGATCCGGGACGGCGACGGCTGGGCTTGAAGGAATTGGCGTTCACCGCCTTTGGCGAGGAAATGACCGAGATCACCGAACTCATCGGCAAGGGCAAGAAGCAAATCACCATGGATCATGTGGGGATCGAGGAGGTGGCCCGCTACGCGGCTACGGACGTGTGGGTCACGGCCCGGCTTTACGACTACTATCTGCCTATACTGAACCGGCATGGTGTGGAGCACCTGTTTTGGGAAGTCGAAATGCCCTTGGTGCCTGTGCTCATCGATATGGAGCGCCGCGGGGTACTCATCGACGTGGACTTCTTGCGCGAACTTTCCCGCCGGCTGACGGAGAAATTGCGGGAAATTGAGCAGGAAATTTATCGGCTTGTGGGCTACGAGTTCAACATCAATTCTCCCCAGCAACTTTCGGACGTGCTTTTTGGCTCGCTGGGCTTGCCCGCGACAGGGCTGCGCAAGACCAAGTCGGGGCACTATTCTACCGCTGCCGGTGTGCTCGAGCGCCTGCGTGGTAAGCATCCGGTCGTGGATCTGGTGCTCGAACAGCGGCAACTGCAAAAATTGCTCTCCACGTACATCAACGCCCTGCCCAAGATGGTCAATCCCGAGACGGGCCGTATTCACGCGGACTTCAACCAGGCAGGAGCGGAAACGGGCCGCATTGCCTCCAACTCGCCCAACCTGCAGAACATCCCCATCCGCACAGAGATGGGCCGCCTGATCCGCAAAGCCTTCATCGCTCCCCCGGGGCACCTGTTGCTCGCGGCAGATTATTCCCAGGTGGAACTGCGGATCCTCGCCCACGTTACTCGCGATCCCACGCTCATCCAGGCCTTCATGGAGGGTAAGGACATCCACGCGCATACGGCGTCCCTGGTGTACGGTGTGCCCATTGAGGAGGTCACACCCCAAATGCGGCGGGTGGCCAAGATGACGAATTTCGCCATTTCCTACGGCGTAACGGGGTACGGCCTGGCCGAGCGCACGGAGATGGATCGGGAGACTGCAAACGCGTTTATTGCCCAGTACTTTCGCACGTACCCGAAGGTGAAGGAGTACATCGAGCGCGTGAAGCGGGAGGTGCGGGAGAAGGGGTACGTGCAGACGCTCCTGGGCCGACGGCGCTACTTCCCCGAGTTGCGGGAGGGAAGCGGGGTTGCTGCATATGTGCGCCAGGCCGCGGAGCGGGCGGCCATCAATCATCCCATCCAGGGAACGGCCGCGGACATCATCAAGATGGCGATGATTCGGGTACATCGCCAGTTGCACGAGGCGGGGCTACGCGCGGGCATGATCCTGCAGGTGCACGATGAGCTGCTGCTGGAAGTGCCCAACGAGGAACTGGACCGCGTCGTCCCCCTTGTGCGCGACGCGATGGAAAACGCGTATCAGCTCATCGTGCCGCTCAAAGTGGATATGGAGGTGGGGCCTAACTGGTATGATATGGAGCGGTTGGAACAGGTACAGGGTGCAAGTACAAAGTGAAGAGTGAAAAGTGAACAGTGCAAAAGGGTTGGGTTGTTTCTGCGCGCGTTATTGTTCTGAGGCGGGAGTAGTGGCCGGGGTTAGTTGGATGGTGACCTCGCGCTTGGGGGTGAGGCCTTCTTCTCGCCGGCGGGACGCACATTCGGGACAGAATCCCTCGAAGCAAATGCAGGCGTGAGTGAATTCAAGCCCCAGGGCAGCGCTGAGTTCAGCACGGGCCTGGGCAATCCGTGGGGTTTCCACCTCGATAACTTTGCCGCAGCCTAAGCAGGTGAAGTGGTAGTGTTCCCCCTTTCCTGTAGCCTCGTAGTACTCTCGCTTATGATCACGCGCAAAGTAACGCTGTTCGACTAAACCCACCTCCTTTAATTTAGCCAGGGTGCGGTACACGGTGGCCAGGCTGATGCGTGGATCGCGTTCGCGGGCCCGCTCATAAATCGCTTCGGCGTCCAGATGTTCGTCCGCCTCGTGGAGAATTTCCAGCACCACAAGCCGCTGAGGAGTCACCCGAAGCCCTGCGCTCGTCAGTTCTTGCCGAATTTTCGTTCGTGTATCGTTTACCATGACCCGTCCGCCTTTCGTAAGGCCACTCCCCGTTCGTCCCTGAATTATACTGCATTTCTGTTTCCTTGCAAATGCATTTCATTTGTGCCCAGAAAAACCTCCCCTTCTCCCCCACTCTTCCCGTACGGCCATCTCCCAAGGGCAAAGTTTTGTCAGTCGATTAGCCAGAGTTTATTAATGCTCAACGCGCGGTACCCCAACCCGAAGGTGAACGTTGTTGTTGGTAGGCATGGAGGAGCTTGGCGAGATAAGGGTGAAACGTGTGGTGGATCCGAAGGCCATAGGTTTGCCAACCGTATCTTTTCAACTGTTGGGCGCAGTAAGCCAACAGTATTATTTATTGTTCGGTGTCTTTTTCCGGCGGGACAGACTGGAATAACCCGCGAATTGCCTGGACGAGGGCTGTAAGGCAGCCCGGCGGTGGCGTCGAGGGGGGCTCCTCTGGAGATGGGGATGGTGGTGGTTCAGGTGAAGGGGTAGG
>JALWHQ010000372.1 GCA_026983525.1 Anaerolineae bacterium
CAATTTGCGCGCCGCGTCCACGATGTCCTCCACCTGAGGCACCGCGGCCCGCTCCAGGGTGCGATTGTAGGGGATGGGCACGTCCGCGCCGGCCAGGCGCAGGACCGGCGCTTCCAGGTAGGCAAAGGCCTCGCTCTGCACAATGGTAGCCGCGACCTCCCCGCCAAAGCCGCCAGGCAACGGAGCCTCGTGTACGATGAGGGCGCGGCCCGTGCGCTTGACCGAGGCGATGACCGTTTCCGCGTCAAAGGGTTTCAGGGTGCGCAGGTCAATGACCTCCACCTCGATGCCCTCTTTGGCCAGGCGCTGGGCCGCCTCCATTGCCCGTGGCACCATGATGGAGTAGGCCACGATGGTCACATCCTTGCCCGGGCGGCGCACCGCGGCCCTTCCCAGGGGCACGATATATGGCTCCTCGGGCACGAACCCTTTGGTGCGGTAGAGCAACTTGTGCTCCACGAAGATGACGGGGTTGTTGTCCGCGATGGCCGCCAGCAGCAGCCCCTTTGCATCGTATGGGGTCGCGGGAGCGACCACCTTCAACCCGGGCACGTTGACGAACCAGGCCTCCAGGCTTTCCGAGTGTTGAGCCGCTGCTCCCGTGCCCGAACCGCCCGGCATACGAATGACCATCGGCACCGAGGCCTTGCCCCCGAACATGTAGCGGATCTTGGCCGCCTGGAGCACGGTCTGCTCCATCGCCAGGGTGATGAAGTCCATGAACTGGATTTCGGTTATCGGGCGCATCCCTGTCAGCGCGGCCCCCGCGGACGCGCCCACAATGGTGTTTTCGGAAATGGGGGTATCGCGCACGCGGTCGGGGCCGAATTCGTCGATCAGGCCCAGTGTGACGCCGAACGCGCCGCCGTACACGCCGATGTCCTCCCCCATGAGGAAGACGCGCGCGTCGCGCTGCATGGCCTGGCGCATGGCCTCGCGCAGCGCCTCGGCATAGGAAAGTTCCCGCGCCCCTTCGGGCGGGGAAATGGGCGTGCGCTCGCCAAAGGTGGTGCGCACCCAGGCCGGAAGCACCCGTTCCGGCTGGGCGAGGACCTCGGGTTCGTCCGCGTAGACATCCTGCAGCAGGTGGCTTACGTCGGGTTCAGGACTTTCCTCCGCGTACGCGATGGCCTGGTCGATGGTGGCCTGGGCGCGCGCCTCCAGCGCCTGCGCCTCTTCTTCCTTCAAATAGCCATGCTCGATGAGCCAGGTGCGGTAGCGGGGAATGGGATCCCACTTCATCCACGATTGGACCTCCTCCTTGGTGCGGTAGACCTGCTTGTCGGATTTGGAGTGTCCCTTGTAGCGGTAGGTGATGGCCTCGATGAGGGTGGGGCCTTCGCCACGGCGCGCGCGCTCCACCGCTTCCTTGACCACTTCGTACACCGCCAGCACGTCCATGCCATCTACCGTCTGTCCTGGCATCCCGTAAGCCGCGGCCCGGTCCGCAATGCGTTCGATGGGCAGGGCTTTGCGCACGGACATGGACATGGCGTACTGGTTGTTCTCACAGAGGAAGACAACGGGCAGGCCCCAGATGGCGGCCATGTTCAAACTTTCGTGGAAGTTGCCCGTGTTAGCCGCGCCGTCGCCAAAGAAGCAGAGGACGACCTTGTCCTGCCCTTGTAATCGGATGCTCAGGCCCGCGCCTACGGCCAGGGGCATTCCCCCGGAGACGATGCCGTTGGCGCCCAGGTTGCCCAGGTTGAGGTCGGCCATGTGCATGGAGCCCCCGCGCCCCCGACACACGCCTGTCTCCTTGCCCAGAAGTTCCGCCATCATGGCGTTGATGTCCTGCCCTTTGGCGATGGCGTGTCCGTGGCCCCTGTGGGTGGAGGTGATGTAGTCGTCGGGGCGCAGGGCCGCGATGGCGCCCACTGCGACCGCTTCCTGCCCGATGCACAGGTGCATGGTGCCGTGGACTTTGCCCGCGAAGTAGAGGCGCTCCGCGGCCTCGTCGAACGCGCGGATCAGGTGCATGGTGTAGAGAAAGTCAACCAGTTGTTCCGGAGAAAAATCTTTCTCCAGACGGGCGGTCTCGGTTAGCGAACTAACGGTCATGAACGCTTTCTCCTGGGGTGGATGTGTGGGTCTCCTGCCGTTCGTTGAGGGTGAGGACAAGCCGCGCGGTGTCCGCGTCTGTGACGATGGCGTTCAGAATGCCGCTGCGCAGCGCGGCGAGGATGGCGGGGGCCTTGGCGACCCCGCCCGCAACCGCGAGCACGAGGGGAATGCGTTGCAGATCCTCCACGCTAATGCCAATGACCCGCCGGTTGAACGGAATGTCGAGGACACGGCCTGTGCGGTCCAACTGGCGAGCCACAATGTCCCCCACGACCCCACGGGCGCGCAGGTCGTCCAGATCCTGATCCGTAAGGTAACCGGCGCGCTTGAGACTGGAAAGCACCGGGGTCACCGTTCCAATGCCCACGATGGCGATGTCCGCCTGGCGGGCCAGGTCCAGGGTCTGGGCGATGGTGCGTTCGTGGAGCAGCGCCTGGGCCACCTCTTCGCTTTCCACCAGGAGGGGGGCGTGGAGGAAGCGGTAGGACGCGTTCAACTTCTGGGCCAACCAGCGGGCCAGTTCGGGGCCATCCACCAGGGGATCACCGTATCCCAGCGCGCCGATGATCTGAACCACGGTGGCGTTGTCGAGGGGGTGCTCATCCAGGGAGCGCACAACCGCGTGCACTGCGGTTCCCCACCCGAGACCGATGCAGACGCCGTCTTGCAGGTGGTTCCGCAGGCAGCGGGCGGCCAGTTGGCCCAACTGGGAGAGGAGCAACACGTGGTCGGGCGGTGGGTGGGCGAGAATCCAGGCCCGTTGTAGGTTGAAGGTGCGGGCGAGTTGGGCGGCCAGGTCTTCGTCCGTGTGCAGGGAAGGGTAGCGAATGCGCACTTCGACAATCCCCTGACGACGGGCCTCGCGCAGCAGCCGGGAGACCATAGAGCGCGACTTGCCAATGCGCCGGGCGATCTCCTCCTGGGTGAGTTCGTGCTCGTAGTACCAACTGGCAATTTGAGCCAGCATGGCGATGCGCTCGTCGCTCATGATGCACATTTGTGAGTTATAGGTGTCATTTGTGAACATGATACCATACCTCTTAGCCTCTGTCAAGGCCTCAGTCACTATGACATCCACCTCGATAGAGGTATCCTCATTGTCGCCGGTTCTCCCCATCGCCGCCTGAGCAATCACCACAGACTCGGCAGAGACGTTTTCAGA
>JALWHQ010000373.1 GCA_026983525.1 Anaerolineae bacterium
CTGCCCGACGTCGAGCCCTGGGCTGTATCCCTCCGTCCCGGCCCCCAGTCACCTCTCGACCGCACATTCTATATGGAGAGCGCCCGGCCGTGGACGTTCTCCTTGCACCAGTTCTACTTCCCGGCCTGGCGTGTGTGGGTGGACGGCCGGCCGATAGTGCCCCGTCCCGAAGGAAGGCTGGGGCTCCTTGCTGCTGACATCCCCGCGGGCAAACACACGCTGCGGGTCGCCTATGGGAGCACGCGCGCGCAACGCATCGGCGAACTCATCGCTCTCTTTGCTTTCCTCATGTGGATGGGCTTGGCCCTGTGGCGGCGGTCGCGCTGGTTGGTGGTGCCCCTTGTGGTTGGGATATACCTTTTGGCAGCGACCGCGCCCGCCTGGTGGGGAGATGGGGCGGTCACGCCGCGGGCTCAAAATGTGCTCCTGGGCGACCGTGTTCGGCTGGTGGGGAGTTACGTGCCCAAGACGCGCGTGGCCGCTGGAGAGCGGGCCTGGTTCGCCCTGTACTGGTTCGCGCTTGCGCCTCCACAACAACGGTACAAGGTCATTGTCCACCTGACCGATGGACAGGGGAACACGGTCGCCAATGGGGACACGGAACCCTGGTTTTATTTCACGCCCACCACGCGTTGGCAACAGGGCGAACTCATGGAGGACTGGTACTTCGTGGATATCCCGCCCGACCTGGCGCCGGGGCGCTATGTCTTTCTGACAGGAATGTACGACCCGAAGACGATGAAGAACTTGCCCGTGCAAGGGGGCGAGTTGCTGGGTGGACGCATTGTGGTGGGCGAAATCGAGGTGACACGGTGAGCAAACGCAGGCAAGGGTTGGGGAAACTGGGGGAAACACTGGCCGCGCGCTTGCTCGAGGAACGAGGGTACGTTATCCTGGAGCGCAACGTGCGCGTGCCAGAGGTGGGGGAAATCGACATCCTGGCCCGGGATGGGGATACCCTGGTGGTGGTCGAGGTGCGCACGCGGCGGGGTGGGCCCCACTTTGCGCCGGAGGAATCCGTTGGGCCGCGCAAGCAAGCCCGGCTGGCCGCGCTGGCCGAGGCCATCGCCCTGGACAGGGACTGGCAAGGACCTTTGCGCGTGGATTTCGTGGCCGTGGAGTTGGATCGGGCAGGTCGTTTGCGCCGCCTGGAACTGCTCCAGGACATCATAGGCATGTGAGCCCCCTTCGCTCGGGCCACCCCTCCAACACCCAACACCCGACGCACGACGTACGACGCACGATTCGTTTCGACCGGGCTCTTTCTGGAGAGACAACATGGTCATTGCACAGCATCCCACAGAAGAGAAGGCGGCCCAGTCCTTCCGTCCGCTCATTGCGCTCGTGGGCCCGACCGCGGTAGGCAAGACAGACCTCTCTCTGCGGCTGGCCGAGCGCTTTGACGGTGAAATCGTCTCCGCGGATTCGCGCCTTATTTACAAGGGCCTGGACATCGGCACGGCCAAGCCCACCCCCGAAGAGCGTGCCCGCGTTCCCCATCACCTCATCGACGTGACCACACCAGACCGTCCCCTTTCCCTGGCCGAGTACATGCGCATGGCCTATGCCGCCATCAACGATATTCTGTCCCGAGGGAAAGTGCCCTTCCTGGTCGGGGGGACGGGCCAGTATGTGTGGGCGGTGCTCGAGGGCTGGCGGGTGCCGGAAGTGCCCCCGGACGAGGCGCTGCGGGCCCGCTTGGAGGAGGAGGCGCGCGAGAAGGGCGCCCACGCTCTCTACCGTCGCCTGGTCGAACTCGATCCCCAGGCCGCGGAATTCATCGAGCCCCACAATGTGCGGCGCATTATTCGCGCCCTGGAGGTCATTCACCACACGGGGAAGCCCTTCAGCGCACAGCGGGGAAAGTCGCCCCCGCCTTATGACGTGCTCATCATTGGACTCACCCGGCCGCGCGAGGAGTTATATCAGCGCATCGATCGGCGCATCGAGAAGATGGTGGCCGCGGGCCTGGTGGAGGAAGTGCGACGTCTGCTCGAGGTGGGGTACGATCCGAACCTGCCCGCGCTGACAGGCATCGGGTACCGACAAATCGTGGAATACCTTCAGGGCAAATGTTCCTTAGAGGAAGCGGCGCGAGCCATCCGCAAGACGACACGCCGGTACGTGAGGCATCAGTATAATTGGTTTCGCTTGGAGGATTCGCGTATCGAGTGGTTCGATCTAAGTGAAAGAGGAACTGAAGAGCGAATCGTTGCCAAGATAAAGGCGTTCTTAGACTCCCATGCTCACGAAACGTCAACGTAAGGACTCACTCTCTGTTCCGCTGGGCAATGTCACCTTGCGCTTTGTTATGGTTGACGAGGTCCCTCAGTCACCCCTATCGTATATTGTTCACCGTCCCCGTATGCATAAAGGGTCCCCTTGGGCATGGAGGTATTGAGAGGGCATGCCCAAGGGGACCATCGGGTATTTGCGAGACGCTTACCTCGTTACGACCGGGATGAAGGTATTCCATCCTGGAACAACTTGAACATTACCGTTTTGCAGCGTCACCTGTTCGGCCTGGGCCTGGGTGTTAATGGCCTGGGCACGTTCGATAGAGACGGGGCTTTGGCCCGATGCCACGGGCCTTATCCACAAGTAGAGGAGATCCCCATTTCCGTTGGCTCCTGCTTGCTGACCGTAAGTGAAGATGCCAATGCGCGCCCGTCCGGTTTGGTTGTCGATTCTGGGAGTCAGCAAGACTTCCTGTCGTCCATTTTGGCGTAGAAAGCCCGCGGACTTGACATCCACGATCTGGATGACACGAGGATTGTAGGTGAGCGTCACCTCTACGGCAGCCAGATCTTGAGCGCCGTTGACACGCACAGGCAGAGGAAACGCACGGGCCGTGTTGGGGACACGTGCCTCAGGCACGCCAATGTTGACGAACAGCGACGAAAGGCGAGGCGACGCTGTTGTTCCCCAATAACAGGTATCTGAACGTGTGCATCCCCACAGCGCTGCAATCTGCATAATGTCTACTATGTCGATGCGCCCGTTGTCATCCAAATCGTACCGTGTGTCGTAGCAAGCGTCCCCTTGCTGACATCCCCAATGCGAGGCTACCAGCATAATATCCAGAATATCGATGTCGCCGTCACAGTCTAAATCGTAAGGAGAACACGTGGCAACGGTCACCGTGCCCGATCGGGTGCTGATGGCCAACACGTTTCCCGAGGTATTGGTAGCCTGAGCTTTTTGGAATGTAAGTGGACTCG
>JALWHQ010000374.1 GCA_026983525.1 Anaerolineae bacterium
CACCTCCCCCATCTCCCCCACCGCCGCTTCCTCCTCCCGCACCAGGCGTCGCCGCCGCACCTCACGGCGAACACCAAAAGCGATGAGGACGAGGATCAGGGTGATGGCCGCCGCGCCGGCCATCTGCTCCGCGTGTTGGGCCATCCACGTCAACCACGGGTGCTCGATGCGCCACGGAGCCGGGGGAGGTTCCTTGGGGGCTTCGGGAACCTCCAGGGGAGAAAGGTTGATCTCGATGTCCGCGTTCGCGATGAGGAAGCGGGCAAGCCACAGCACGACCGTGCCGATAATCCAGCCCAGCAGGGCGAAAATGTAGAAAAGCACCAGGCCGATGATGCGCAGTGCGGGGCGCATCCACGTGTAGGCCCGCGCCGCATTCTCAAAGGTCACCACACCTGCCAACAGCGCGCTCAGTCCCACAATGACCACAGCGCTCACCAGCACCAGCACCGTCCACATGCGATCAAACTGTTCCCCTCGCGCGCCCTCCAGATCCCCCACCTCTTCCACCCGCACCAGGGCCATCGTCACCAGGCTGGAGAAGAAGAAGGCCCACACGGCAGCCGTGCCTGTCCGGTGGCTCATCGAGGCCAGGAGCACCAGCCCCACCACCAGGGCCAGGATCTCGACCCGAAAGTGGAAGGCGACGACCGCTATACGCTCGGGCAATTGCGTCACGTCCAGCGCGCGCCACCAGAGCAGGACCACGGCCAACAGGAGCCCCAATTCCTCGCTTGGCTGAAGCAAATAGAGGGGGCGCAGGAGCACAGCCCCCACCCAGCGCCACGATGTCCAGGGGACATGGGCATACAGGAGCAGACGGGCGATGATGATGTAAGAAATGAGAGGGACGGCAACGAGCAGCGCGTACACTACGTTCGACGACCAGGGGGCCAGCAAAATGTGGCGGGCCAACAGGGCGTAAAGAGCCACCGTCACCCAAAGCACCAGAATGATCTCGCCGACGGAAAGGGGGGCCAGTGCGGGGACAAGGAGGGCGATGAAGGGCGCCGTCCATGCCGCCTCCATCAGGCTGATGCTCATGTGCAGAACCCAGCGGCGGAGCGTGAGCACCTCAGGCATGGGGTATCCCCCCTTCCGGATAGGCGAACGCCGCGGCCAGGGTATCCGCGTCCACAATGGATTCCTCGCCCTCCCGGCCGGTCCGCCACGGCAGGTGGTATGTCAGAATGCCCTCGAGGTGCTCGGTCGGAGGGCGTTCCGCGGCCAGGGAAATGAGCACGATACGCCGTCCACCCGCGCGCAGGTCCTGCAACGTGGCCACCAGATCGTCATCTACAATGGCGCTGATGACGACAAAGGTGGCGCCCAAGGGCATGCGCGGGCTTTCCCAACGCAACAGGTCCTCGATGGGAAGCGTCACCACCGGCGTTACCGCGGCCAGCATTTCAAAGATAAGGGTGAGTTGATGGGGCCCGCGGCCCGGGGGGACCCGCAGGGGCTGGTCGGAGCGGGGAAGAACGCCGTTGGCGATGAGCCCCACCGGCCAGCGCTGTTCCGCGGCGTAATAGGCAATGGATGCGGCCACGCTGACGACCCGTTCCAACAAAGGGGGGATGACCCCAATCCAGTGGGGCTTCAAGGTGGCGGCATTGAGGACCACCACCACGTTGTGGGACGTGGTGTGTTCCAGCACCTTGGACTGAAGGCGCTGGCGTCGGGCGCTGGCCTTCCAGTGAACACGGCGAAAGTCGTCCTGGGGCTGGTAGTCGCGCACCCCCACGGTGCGCACCGGGTCTTCGAACAGCGGCACGGGAGCCTTTACCTCTCCCAACGGATTCTTCGCCGGCAACCCCAGTTTCGGCAACGGCTCGACCTTGGGGTAGATGATCAGCCAGCGCTCGTCCAGGACTTGACGCTTGGCAATGAAGAAGCCAAAGGGATCGCCCGCGTAGAGGGTGGCCGGCCCAAAGGCGTAGAATCCCCGCTGGACGCACTCGATGCTCACGAGACGGTCCGCGCGGCGAAACCCCGAAAGGACGAAGACCGCCTCGAGCAAATTTTGGCGGGGGCGGTGGGAGGGGGCGATGCGCGCGCCCGACATGGGCAGGTGCTCGGGCACGAACTCGTGAATGCGCAACCAGAGCACGGGCAAAGGCTTGCGGTTCTCCAGTCGCAGACGCAGGGTTATCGTCTCCCCCACAAAGGCCCGTCGCTCACTGAACACGTGCGTAAAACGCAAACGCCAGAGGGAGAGCATCGTCCACGCCCAGGCCACGGCCACCAGGGTCACCATGATGACCGCCATGTGAACGAGCGCGGGAAGCCGCAAGACGAGCCCGAGGACGAAAATGAGCGCGGCCACGGTAAACCAGGCGTCGCTGAACTGGGATTCCTTGCTGCGGTCGATGCGCAAACCACGCCGTTTCAAATAGGCTTCCATGTCCTCCCTACAGCAACCTCCGATTCAGTTCCCGCACGAACGTCATGTGGGCCAGCAAATCGCGATGCAGCGCCTGCGGGTCGTTGCCGTATCCCATGCGGCGGGCAAGAAAGATGAACGCGTCCGAGTCGGGACGGGGGACGGTAAGGTCTTTAGCATGTCCGTGCACCACGCGCAGGGCTTCGATAAGACGACGCAGGAAAAGGTGGGCCTCGCGCAGGCGGCGATAGTCCTCGGAACTGAGGATACCCAGATCGGCCAGGCGTTTCATGGCCTCGGCGGTGTTGGGCGTCCGCAACTCGGGATAAGGGAGGCCGTATGTGATCTGCAGGGCCTGCACCAGATATTCGACGTCCACCAGTCCCCCGGGACTAAACTTGGCGTTGATGGAACCACCCCGCACCAGGTGGCGCAATTGACGCTCGCGCATGGCGCGCATCGCGGCCACATCGAAGGGCTGGCCCGTGTAGACGAGCAGGTCGCGCAGGGCTTCCACATCCCGACCGAAGGCCGCGTCCCCGGCGATGGCGCGCAGCCGCACCAGGGCCTGGCATTCGTAGGGCCACGCGGGCCCGTTGGGGCCGAAGTACTCCATGAACGCGCGTCGCGACACGGCCAGGCTCCCCGCCTTGCCGTAAGGACGCAATTGCAGGTCGACCTCGAAAACGCCCTCCCGTCGAGAACGAATGGTCTGCAAGAAGCAGGAGACCAGGTGCTCGAAGAACATGGCCGTCGGGATCACCTCCGGCCCTGATGTCTCGCCCCCTTCCCCGTACACGAACATCAACTCCAGGTCGGAAGCGAAC
>JALWHQ010000375.1 GCA_026983525.1 Anaerolineae bacterium
GCCCGTTGTCGCCAGGGCCTGGATCACCTCGGCAGTGTGGCGGTGTCCTACAGCCGCGTAAGAACGCACGGCCCCGCTGCGCTCGGGATGGTGGGATGCTTCCGAGGGACGATTTCCTCCCTCGCTGGATCCGACCTTCACCTCCACAATGATGTCTCGCTGGTGTTCGACAATACCGGCGCGAAACAGGGGCCAGAGGGCCAAAATCGTCGCTGTGGCATTGCACCCCACACCGCTCACATACTTAGCCCCCCGAATGGCCTCCCGATTGATTTCGGGCAAGCCGTAGACAAACTTTGCCAGCCACTCCGGGGCCTGATGCGCTTTGCCGTACCACGCCTCGTATAAGGCAGGATCACGCAGACGGAAATCCGCGCTGAGATCGATAATCCGCTCTGCCAGGCTGGAAAGTTCCCCTATGCGCCTCTGGGCTTCACCGTGGGGCAGGGCGAGGAACAAGACATCCACCGGCTCCAGCGCTTGCGTGGATGTGAATTTCAAGCGGGTGTGGCCGCGCAGGTTAGGGTGCACCTGATACACGAAACGCCCTGCGAAACGTTCCGATGTGGCCTGCACGATTTCAACATGGGGATGGGCGAGCAACAGGCGTAAGAGTTCGCCTCCCACATAGCCCGATGCCCCCACTATGGAGACGCGCGTCATAAGGCTTAGCACATTCCTCCTTGGGTCTACAGGGAATTATACTGCCCTTTGGCAGGAGGGCCAATCATTCTCACCCGTGGGTGGGCATTGCCACGGGGGCCTCCTCCCACCCATTGGCGCGCGCCCAGCCTTCCCTGGCTACCCGAATAACGAAGTCCACAATCTTGCCCGGAATGTCCACGCCCGTGGGCGCGACGCTGTTCTTGAACTCCATGGTGTAGTTGACCTCGTTCACCAGGTACCCTCGGTCGGGGTCCTCCAACACGTCAATGGCGACGACGCCCCCGCCCACCGCGCGCGCGGCCCGCACGCAGATGTCGTTCAGTTCTGGCGTCACAGGACAGTTGCTGGCTTTGCCCCCGCGCGCGGTGTTCGTGATCCAGTGGCTGGAGGTACGATAGATAGCCGCGATGGTCTCATCACCGACGACGAACGCGCGGATATCGCGACCGGGCTTCTGGATGTACTCCTGAATGTAGAAAATCGAGTGGTGGTAAGACCCCAGGATTTTCTTGTGTTCAAGAACGGCCTCGGCTGCCTCCCGGTCGTTCACCTTGCTGAGGAGACGCCCCCAGGAGCCGATGGCGGGCTTGAGGACGACAGGGTAGCCGAGTTCTTCGATGGCCTGCAGCGCGCTTTCGGGGGTGAAGGCGACTTTGACGCGCGGGGTGGGCACGCCATGACGGATGAGCGCGCTGCTGGTGAGCAGTTTGTTCCCGCAGATCTCGGCCACCTCCGCGGTGTTCACGGTGGGGATGCCCCAGTCGTTGAGGATGTGGAGCGCGTAGAGCGCGCGGCTGTGGTTGATGCAGCGCTCGAGCACCACATCAAAGCGCTGGAAGCCGTTGGCGTGCAGATCGAAGATGACCTTGCGGTCGTCGATGAGTTCAAAGTCCACACCCCGCCGCTCCAGGGCTTCGAAAATCATTTTCTCGTCCTTGCGGATGAGGGAGTGCAAAATGCCAACCAACATGAAAAATGCCTCCTTGGTTTTGGAGATTAGAGATTGGAGATTGGAGATTAGGGATTGGTTGGGTACAAGAGTAAGTTGGGCATTGGGAAGTCCTTTGGGTTGTAGGTGACGAGAATCAACCCGTGTCGCAAAGCGGTCGCGGCAATGATGGCATCGGGAATGGTAAGCGGCGTCTGAGTGGCCCGATACTTGCGGAGAAGATCTCCCGCCAGATCGGCCACCTCCGCGTCGATATCGAGCGTAATGAGACGGGAGAGCAACTTGTTGGTGATGTACCGTTCGTGCTCGCGCATTCCCACACGAATCTCCAGGCGCGTGATAGCCGAAATGGCCAGGAAGTCCTGGCGGCCCAATTCCCGCAACAGGCGCGTGGTCGGGCCATGATGTCGCAAGTGGCGGATGAGTACGCCTGTATCGAGAAGGTAGCGCGGCCTACGCCTCGGCACGGGAAGACGCCTCCTGCTCACGCGTCCACGCGGCGCGAATGTTGCTCAGCCAGCGGTCGATGTCCTCAGGCGTGCGCAATTCAGGGTGGTCTTCCTCTTTCCACGCACCCGCGCTCTCTTCAATGGCCGCCACCTGATCTTCCAGAGCCAATTTCTCGACAACCGCGTCCACTATGAACGCACTACGCTTGCGCGGGGGAACGCGCGTGTCCAGAAGATGCAGGACATCTTCTGGAAAAAGGATGGTTATTTTTCGCTTTTTTGCCGTCCCAATACCCATGAATTATCCCTCCTCTTTCCCCATTTTACACTGCTTTTCATTGACTTCCACAATGGGAGGGGGGGACGATGGACAATAGTCCATCGTCCATCGTCCTATTCTCCCCAATCCTCCTCTTCCTCAGGTGCCAGGTCGAGTTGGGGGGGATCAAGGCTCACGACTTCCAACTCGACCCCACACTCGGGACACACGACCAGTTCGGCCTCCACCACGTCTTCCAACGTGATGCTGGCCCCACACTCTGGACATTCAGCTGTAATCGTCGCCATGACAACCTCCTCATCACTTTCTAAATATCTGATACCCAATACCCGATATCCAATACCTCGTATCTAAACACCGGGTATCGGATATCGAGTACCAGGTATTGGGTATCAGGCATCACTCCCTTTTAAAGATGTACACCCTTGGATGGTCAAAATACCGCCACGACATTTCCGCTTCTTCGTCACAAAAGCGCCACGGCCCCAGTTGAGGGCACTCCTGAAATTGGGCCACCAGACGGTAGCCCAGACGACCGTTGAACAGGTCGGTATAGAAATGGGCCTCTGCAGGGAAACGGTGTGGCAAACGAGTAAACACATCGGCCCAGGCTTCGGTGATCACCACGTACTCGGCATGGTCCAACACATCCATCATGTAGTCTAACTTTTCTTCCAGCGATACCTCGGGCGCCTGCCAAAAGCGCCCCACTTTCCCCTTAACCGCGTAGTGATTGAGCACGCGCAGGTCGTATACGTCCAGCCCAAACCGCTCGGGATGAATGGCAAACTTGGTGGAGGCGTCGAACTCCATCATCACCGT
>JALWHQ010000376.1 GCA_026983525.1 Anaerolineae bacterium
CCGGCCCAACTAATACATGCGCCAACCGGAACCCCTTGCTTTGCCCCTCCCCTCCCTCTCCGGCTATAATGGACACGATTCCTTCAACCGTAACGGAGAAAGGGAGCCTCAACATATGCGACGGTTCGGAACAGGAAGTACGGCCATCGCGACCCATCCCCTGCGCGTGTTCAGCGGCACCGCGAACCGCCCTTTGGCTGAAGAAGTTGCGCATCACCTGCACATCAAACTGGGACGAGCAAAGACGACTCGGTTCCCAGATACCGAGATCCACGTGCTCATCGAGGAAGTGGTGCGCGGCCAGGATGTGTTCTTCATCCAGCCCTGCTCAGCGCCTGTCAACGAGCACCTGGTGGAACTGCTCTTGTACGTCGACGCGTTCCGTCGGGCATCCGCACACAGCATCACCGTCGTCATCCCATACTTTCCCTACGCGCGCCAGGAACGAATGGCCCGCGGTCGTGAAGCCATCAGCGCGAAGGTGGTCGCCACGATGTTGGAGTCCCTCGGAGCCGACCGGGTGATTTATATCGATATCCATAACCCCGCCATTCAGGGGTTTTTCAACATACCCGTCGATCCTCTGACCGCGTTGCCCATCCTGGCAGACCGGTTTAAGGGCGAAGCCTTCCGTAATGCTGCCATCGTAGCGGCGGATGTAGGACGGGCGAAACTCGCGGGCAAATACGCGGAAACCTTGGGGCTCCCCCTCGTGATCATGCACAAGCGCCGTGACTCGGCGGAAGAAGCTAAGGTCACGCATATCGTTGGCGACATCGAGGGTAAAATACCCATCATCGTGGACGACATCATTGCCAGTGGCAGTGTACTCACTCAGGTGGATGCCCTGATAGAGGCAGGAGCACAGCCGGAGGTTTACGCGGCCATTACTCATCCTGTGCTCTTGCCCAGCGCGTTGGAACGTTTAGAACATCCGGCCCTCAAGGAACTGGTCGTTACGAATACCATCCACATTCCCCCAGAAAAAATGCACCCCAAGATCAGAGTCGTCTCTGTGGCTCCATTGTTAGCAAACGTCATCAAGCGCGTGCACGTGGGCGAGTCCGTTTCGCCCCTTCTGCGCTTAACCTAAGAGGAGGCCCTATGTTCGGAAAGGAGAAACGCCCAGACCCGGAGCACATGGAGGTCACCATCGGCCCCCTGACCACCTTCAAGGGCAGTATTCGCACCGATGGCAGCGTGCGCATCGACGGCGTAATGGAAGGGGGCGAGATCATCGCCACGGGAAATGTGATCATTAGCAAGGATGCCCGTGTGCGCGCGGACATTCAGGCCAAGGTGCTGTCCATTGCCGGCGCGTACAAGGGCACCGCGACCATCGACCGGGTAGAACTGTTGGCCGGGAGCAAGGTGTGGGGCGAACTGCGTGTGAAATCCTTCCTGCTCGATGAGGGAGGATTCTTCAGCGGCAACCTGATCATGCAGGGGGAGCCGCCCGAGGAGCCTTTCCAGGCAGAACCCTTGCCGCCATTGGAAGAGAAAGGGGAAGAGTGACCAATGTGGAGATGGGCGAGGGACTGCGGCCTTCCCTCGCCCATTTTGGCTAAGCAACCACCGGAGTGCCTCGTTCTGCCAGGGTCTTGATCTCCTCGATCTGCCGCTTCAATGAGGGATTCTGCGCCATCTCCCGGGAGATTTTTTCGTACCCGTGCATGACCGTCGTGTGGTCGCGCCCGCCCAGCACCTCACCGATTTGCGGGAGAGAGAGGCTGGTTTCTTCTCGTAGGAGATACATGGCGATTTGACGCGGGCGGGCAACGGTTCGCCGCCGTGATTTGCCCAACAATTCATCCCGATCAATCTGGAAGTAGGTAGTCACCGCGTGCACAATGGCCTCGGGGGTTAGACTTCGTTGCACAGGCACCATGTCCTCGAGAAGCGCGCGCACGTTAGCCAGGGTGACCTCCTCGCCGATGAGTTTGCTGCGGGCAATTACCCGATTGAGCGCGCCGTTCAGTTCGCGGATGTTGCTTTCGATGCGTTCCGCGATATAGGCGAGCACCTCGGGGGGAAGGGGAACCCCCGCCTCCTCGGACCGAGCCCGCAAAATAGCGATGCGCGTCTCGAAGTCGGGAGGGCGAATGTCCACGATAATGCCCCCCTGAAAGCGGGAACGAAGCCGCTCCTCGAGGGTAGCGATCTCCCGTGGGGGGCGGTCACTGGTCAGACAAATCTGCTTGTTTGCGGCCTGGAGCGCGTTGAAGGTGTGGAAGAATTCCTCCTGGGTGCTCTCCTTGCCGGCAATGAACTGGATGTCGTCGATGAGGAGGACATCCACGTGTCGGTAGCGGGCCCGAAACTGGTCCGTGGTCTTGGCGCGAATGGCGTCTATCAGGTCGTTGGTGAACATCTCGGAAGTAACGTAGAGAACACGGTACCCTCGGGCGCGCGCGAGGTGCCCAATCGCGTGCAGCAGGTGGGTCTTGCCCAGCCCCACATTTCCGTAGAGAAAGAGGGGATTGTATGCAAATCCGGGCTGCTCGGCCACCGCAAGGGCGGCCGCGTGGGCCATGCGGTTGTTCGGCCCCACGATGTACCGCTCAAAGGTGTAATGGGGGTTAAGCGCCAAGCCGACCGATGACGGAGTGCCCTCCCCATTCCCACTGCCGGAAATAAGAGGCATCGTCTCCGGCTCTTGGGCCGGCTGGACAGGCCGTGTGTTCACAACGTAGGTTATCTCCACGGACTGCCCTGCCACCCTTTCCACCGTCCTTTTGATGGTGTTATGTAGCCGGTTACGCAGCCACTCCTTGACGAAAGCGTTAGGAGCGCCAATGATGAACACGCCATCCTCATAGGCAATGAGGGTGGCATCTCGAAGCCAGGTGTTGAAGTCGGCCCGGCTCATCTGGACTTGTAGGTGGGCGCGAGCCGCTTCCCATACACGGTGCGGATCGGGTATGTGTGTCATGACCTCTCAACCTCACCTCATGTCTATAAGGCGGCGATTTGTGGATATCGTGTTGCCCATAGCGTGAGGCGCCGCCAAAGGTGTTTAAGATGCCCGCCTCGGTTTTGGGGCGCGCGATGACGCGCGCGGACATCCGAATCTCACCAAAATGCGGGGTGACTGCAGGGGGCGTACAGCCCTCGTGTCAGCCCCAATGCAATGTGAACCTCAATGTCGACCCAGGGCCTGCCAGGACATGCTCAAGATGCACGGTGATGCATGGTCCCCACAGTGAAGCAGCAGAGAAGACCTTCTATTCCTCTTGTGGGATTTCCATTGTACACAGAAGGCGGGTGAACACAATGGATTGGCCGAACGTTAAGCGATACCGGCGGGAATGGATTTATGTTGAATGACAATCGTCAACCACAAGGGATAGTGATGGGACAGAGCCCACCCCCTAAATATAGGCTTTCCAGTGTATGCTATCTGGCGAATTATTAAAACTCCGGGCGCGCGCAAATCTTAAAACAGGCGCGAGGTCACATAATTGGAGGGGCTATTCTCCTTTATGCTCAAATCAGAGGAAAGATCCAGCATAACAGTGTACATTCGTTAGTAATGTCCAACTTGTCCTGAGGACAATGTCGATATTAGGATTAGGTGATGGTGTGAAGCGCTACCTTATTTCCGAAGAAAGGGAGCCATGTATGGACAGTGAGGGACACCATGTGGGAACCTTTGCGCATCTCACCCGTACGTGAAGGGACATTTGTCGGGGTCGGGGGTGTACGGCTGTATTTTCGTGGCTGGCGGCCTGACATGTCCCCAGAAACCGTTATTGCCATCGTTCATGGTTTTGGTGAGCACAGCGGCCGGTATGTGAACATCATCCATCACTTTGTCCCGCGTGGCTATGCTGTCTACGCGTTTGACTTGCGGGGGCATGGCCGTTCTCCCGGCCCGCGCGGTCACATCAACTCGTGGCAAGAATTCCGCGGGGATGTGGTCGCGTTCCTCCAGACTGTGCGCGAGTATGAAGACGCCACCCCGATTTTCCTTTACGGGCACAGCATGGGCGGATTGATTGTGCTCGATTATGCCTTGCATCACCCGGAAGGCCTGAGGGGGGTGATTGCTTCTGGGCCCGTGTTGGCGCAGCCGGGTGTGTCGCCGATTCTCTTATTCCTCAGCCGGGTGCTGTCGCGCGTGTGGCCCACGTTCAGCATGAACACCCGACTGGACGCGACGGCCCTTTCCCGGGATCCGGATGTGGTGGCCGCATATCAGGCTGACCCACTGGTGCATAGCACTGCCTCGGCTCGACTGGGAACAGAACTGACCCGCACGGTCGAGTTGGTCATGAGCCATGCGGACGCGTGGCGGGTGCCGCTGCTCATCTTGCACGGCAGTGAGGACAGATTAGCCCCGCCCGAGGGGAGTCGGGCCTTTTTCGAGGCTGTAAAATACGCGGACAAGGCCTACGTCGAGTATCCCGGTGGGTATCATGAACCACACAACGACCTTCAGCGGGAGCAAGTACTGGCCGATATAGAACGCTGGATTGAGGCCCACCTTTAACCTCTCACCCGATTGACAAGCGGGTCGGGCGGATGCGCCAACCAGACTGAACAGGCGAGGAGATGATCATGCGCGTAGTCTTCATGGGAACGCCGGAATTCGCGGTGCCCACGCTGGAGCGCCTCATCGAGCAATTCGATGTAGTGGGGGTCGTCACACGGCCCGACAAGCCGCGCGGGCGCTCGCGAGCCCCCCTTCCTTCCCCGGTGAAGGAAGTTGCCCTTGCCCATAACATTCCCCTTTTCCAACCGCGCACCTTACGCCGTCCCGAGAACCAGGAACCCATCCGCGCCTGGAAGCCGGACGTCATCATCGTGGCCGCGTTCGGCCTCATCCTCCCGCGGGAGGTGCTGGACATTCCGCCGCATGGGTGTGTCAACGTGCACGCGTCCTTGCTCCCCCGCTGGCGCGGGGCCGCGCCCGTGCCCGCGGCCATTATCGCCGGGGACGAGGTGACGGGGGTGACGATCATGCTCATGGACGAGGGCGTCGACACCGGTCCGATTCTCGCCCAGCGTCCGGAACCGATCCGACCGGACGATACGACTGCCTCCCTGACCGCGCGGCTGGCCGTGTTGGGCGCGGAGGTACTGGTGGAAACGTTGCCGCGCTGGGTCAACGGGGAAATCACCCCCCAGCCGCAGGATGACGCGCGGGCCACATACGCGCCCATGATCCGCAAGGAGGACGGGTTTGTGGACTGGAACGAGCCCGCGGACCTCCTGGAGCGAAGGGTGCGCGCGTACTACCCCTGGCCCACGGTGATGACCCGCTGGCGAGGCAAACTCCTCAAGATTTTACGGTCTCGTGCGCATGTGGACGTGGAGGAGGGCGCGTCCCCCGGCACAGTCATCGGCTGGGGGGAGGGTGCGGCCGTGGTCACGGGCCGGGGCGTGCTCGAACTGCTGGAAGTTCAGTTGGAAGGGAAGAAGGCCCTGGACATTGCCGCTTTCCTGCGTGGCGCGCGCAACTTCATCGGCAGTCGGCTGGAGTCGCTGAAAAAGTAACCGTCCTAAGTGCGGAGCAGAGCCAGGTTTGCGTGGAAAGAGGTCGACCATGGACGATGGACGATGGTTACAAATCGGTGTCCATCGTCTGGCGTCCATACGCCCACCCGCGTAGTTGTTACCCTTCCACCTCGGGGAGCAACGCCGGTTGGACGGGGTCAGGGCGCGAGGGCTCGAGGCGGGTGGCCCCCAGTTCTTTCAGCAATTTCTCCACGCGCGTGTACAGCCGTTCCCGGTACTCGCGCGGTGGGTCGCGACGCACATACCCGCGGCGGTAGGCGGAAATCAGTTTGGGATAGTGGGTTTCGAGGTAGGCGAAGAGGGTGGGGCGGGTGGCGTCGTACAGGCGCATGGCTCCGTAGTAGGCAATGGGTAAACCATGCTCCACGGCCGCGGTGATGACGGCCCGCAGGTGCTCCTCCCCGTCGGTGATGCCGGGCACAATGGGCGCGATGGCAATCCCTGCCGGAACACCCCGTTCTCGCAGGCGCTGGGCCACGCGCAGGCGCTGCGCGGGAGGTGGGGTGTCCGGTTCCAGGTCGTCGGCCAGCGCCGGATCCACAGTAGTGATGGAGAAGGTCACGCTCATGGGCACGCGTTGTGCCGCGCGGGCCAGCAGGTCGGCGTCGCGCAGGATCATGGTGTTCTTCGTGATGATGGAGAAGGGCGTGTAGAAGTCGCTCAGGGCCTGGAGGATGCCCGGCATGAGGCGGTAACGCCCTTCCAGCGGTTGGTAAGGGTCGGTGGCCGTACCGATGAGCACGGGCTCCCGACGCCAGGAGGGACGCCGCAGTTCGCGGCGGAGCAGGGGCACGATGTTCACTTTGACAAAGATGGTGTTGGTGAAGTCCTCGTCGGGGTTCAGGTCAAAGAAGGTGTGGGTGTAGCGCGCGTAACAGTACACGCACCCATGCTGGCATCCCCGGTAGGGGTTGAGCGTCCAGCGGATGCCCATGTACTCGGGCGCCCGGTTGAGCGCGGATTTGGCCTTAAGTTCGATGACTCGTTCAGGCATGCCAACATGTGCCTTTCATCCCCGCCCCCACAATTTCCCCAGCCAACTGAGCATACCCTTGTCCGGCTCCAAAACGGTAATGGGGATATCCTCACCAAGGAGACGACGGGCGATATCCCGATACGCGATCGCTGTGGGCGAACGGCCGTCCAACACCACCGGTGTCCCCCGATTGCTGGAAATGAGGATGGCTTCGTCCTCGGGCACGACGCCGATAAGACGAATAGCCAGGATTTCCAGGACGTCCTCCACGCTCATCATGTCCCCGCGACGCACCATGTGGGTATCAACTCGATTGAGCAGGAGCATGATGTCCTTCTTGCCTTCCGCCTCCAGGAGACCGATGACCCGGTCCGCATCACGGACGGCGGCGACTTCGGGCGTGGTGACCACAATGACCCGGTCGGCGGGGACCACCGCGTTTCGGAAGCCCTGCTCGATGCCCGCGGGGGAGTCGATGAGGATGTATTCGAAGTCCTGGCGCAATTGACGACAGAGGGCGCTCATTTGAGCCGGGTTTACCGCGGTCTTGTCGCGCGTCTGAGCCGCGGGCAATAGGTACAGTCCGTCGACGCGCTTGTCCTTCACGAGGGCTTGTTGAAGCCGGCAGGCGCCCTCCACCACGTCCACCAGGTCGTACACGACGCGGTTCTCCAAACCAAGGATGACATCGAGGTTCCGCAGACCAATGTCTGCATCGACCACGGCCACGCGTTTCCCCAACTGGGCCAAAGCCATGCCCAGATTGGCGGTAGTTGTGGTTTTGCCTACCCCGCCCTTGCCGGACGTGATGGTGATGACTTCGCCCGTCATACAAGCCTCCTCTTCCACATTTCCCAGGATTCGACGACGATCCGTCCCTCGGCAACTCGCGCCACCTCGGGCATGCCCGGCGTGCCTTGGGCGCTTCCCTGGGCCATATAGGGGCCAATTCGCACCTGGGTAGGGTCGAAGATCAATGCCCCAATGATGGCATCCACACGTCCACTCGCGCCGGCGTGAGCAATACCCTGCAACCGTCCCCAAACCAGGATGTGGCCGTCCGCGATTACTTCCCCGCCGGGATTGATGTCGCCGAGTACGATGATGGAGCCGGGGTATTGGATCCGTTGTCCGGATCTCACGGGGCCGTAGACAATTTTACCCTGATCGAACACCTTTTCAAAGTCGATGGACTCCCTGGCAGATTGGCGGTAATCGCTCTGGCCCGTTTCCAGGCCCAGGCCGGCTGCCTCACGCTGGGTGAATTCCGAGTCGGACCAGACGGCCCACAGGCTCATGCCGTAGTGCTGAAGGAGTCGTCCAAGGGCTTCGATGTCTTGTGCACTCACACGCTGCTCGCCCACGGATACAGCCACCCGTCCCCCACGGAAGAAGTCAGGCTTGCGCCCCAGGTGGGCATCCAACTCGGCCAGCACCTCATCCCATGGGCCTTCGGCCAGTGTAATGGCGATGCCCTCTTTTGTGCCCCGTACTCGGACCCGCTTTCGTTTTGGCATGTTCAATCCCCTCCCTCGGGGCTGGCCTCTTGCAGGGGAGTAGGTACGACCCCAAAGTAGGCGGCCAGCACTTCACGTGCGATGGGCACTGCCGTTGCCGACCCTTCACCCCCACCGAAGACGAACACGACCACGGCTACTTCAGGATCCTCATAAGGGGCAAAGGCGGTAAACCAAGCGTGGGTGGGCAGGTTTCCCTCCTCGTCCCTATCGATGCGGCCATCGCCGTCCAGATCGGCAGCGAACTCGGCGGTGCCTGTCTTGCCGGCGATGGTAATGCCCGGCAGAGCCACCGTGCGAGCCGTACCGCGTGGCCCATATACAGCCAGGTACATGCCGTAACGTACCGTCTCCAGGTGGCGTTCTTCCACAGGCAGTCTCCGTATTATCTCAGGGGTAAAGTCTTGCACCAGATAACCCTCAGCATCCACTACTTGGTAGACGATTTTAGGCCGATAAAGGATACCCCCGTTAGCAATGGCTGCAGTGGCGTTCACCACCTGCAGCGGCGTTACCAACACATATCCCTGGCCGATGGCCATGTTGTAGGTGTCCCCCGTTGTCCAGGACTCCGCGTAGTTCAGGCGCTTCCACTTCGAGGTGGGAATGAGCCCCGGGTGCTCCCCGGGAAGTGCAATGCCCGACTTTTCGCCATACCCGAACTGACGAGCATACCAGGCCAGGGTGTCGTTCCCCAGTCCCGGGAATTCTTTGAAGCCCCCGCCCACAACGTAGAAGAAGATGTCGCACGAGACCTCCAGGGCCTGGGAGACGTTAATCAACCCGTGCTTGCCTCCATACTTGTTGATCCAGCAGACAAACTTTTGGGCTTGGGTGGGGTCGTCAGGGAAGTACTTGTTGGGAAGCCAGAGTTCACCCTCGGTGAGGATGCGCGTGCGCGGGGTGATGATACCTTCCTGCAAGGCCGCGGACGCGGTAACCATCTTGAAGACAGAGCCCGGGGGATAGATACCACTGATCGCGTGGTTGAGCAGCGGGCGCCAGGGATCCTGGATGAGTTCGTTGTAGCGGTCGGGGTCGATGCCACGTGCGAAGAGGTTATCGTCATACGTGGGCAAACTCACCATGCTCAGGATGGCCCCGGTGCGCACGTCCTCCAGAATGACCACGCCCGACTGGGCCCCCTTCAACTCCAGGTGACGGCGCAGGATCTCGTAGACCTTGCGTTGCAGGTCAAGGTCGATGGTGAGCACCAGGTTGTTGCCCGGGGTGGGGGGGCGCTCTCCAAGCACGCGCACGATGTTGCCGCGCACATCCACCACGATCTCTTTCTCGCCGTCCACACCGCGCAGAAAGTCCTCGTAACTGGCCTCGACGCCGCTCAAGCCCACCTTCTGGTCCGGGCGATAGCCTTTTTCCTCGTACTGGTTCTTCAGGGTTGGGGGAATGGCGCCCATGTAACCCAAGATGTGGGAGGTAAGGGAGCCGGCGGGGTATTCACGCACCGGTTCGACGCTAACCCGAATGCCCGGAAGCACGGGGCTCAGTTCTTCCAGGTGGAAGGCAACCGCGCGCGGTACCCGGGTGGCGATGAGGATGCGGCGGTAGGCCGCGCCCAGGCGCTCCTGTTCCACCTTCTGCCAGATGGCCTCAGGATCGTCGAACAGGAGTTGTATGCCTTCGCTCACGCCTGTGGCCGAGATGGGCACGGTCATGGAGATGGGTTGTCCCAAGGAAACGGGGGGACGTTGAAGGAGGTCGAGGGTGCGCTGCAGGACGGCCACTCCCTCTTCCTTTTCCTCGGGCAGGGAGCCGGGGACGACTTCCACCTGAAACATGGGGCGGTTGCGGGCCAGGATGCGGTGCGCGCGATCGTAAATGACGCCTCGGGGCGCGGGCACAGGCAGGAAGCGGACCGCGTTTTGGCGGGAGTAGCCCGCGTAGGTGGCCCGTTCTCCCAACTGCAATCGGGCCAGTTGGAACACCGCGACCAGCAGGGCAGCGACCATGCCCAGCCACAGCAGGTAGAGCCGTTCGTTGTAGCCGGGGCGCTCATCCCGAATCATATTCCCCACCGTTCCCGTTTGCGAAGGCGGTGCACGCTCAGCAGGACAAGGAAAAGAAGCCACGCGACGCCGGCCGTGTACGCCGCGCGGGGCAACGCCCGTTGCACCATGACCCCCACGGCCGGAACGGGATAGCCCCACACCAGCCCGAGGGGGATTTGAAGCACATCATAAGCCAGGCTCGCGAGGATTCCCATCCCCCACGGCGCAATCACTTTGCTATCCAGCACCAGGCGATGTCCCCACCCGGCCATGTAACCGACAGCGGCCAGGGGCAGGGCCAGGATTCCGAGGGGATGGGCCGCCAGGATGTCCGTCGCTCCTCCGACCAGGAGACCCCACGGCATCCCCACCCAGGGGCCGAAGTGGAGGGCCAGGGCCACAGTCGTGGCGACCAGAATGTCAGGCGTTGCGCCTCGCACATTCGCCCAGGGAACCAGGGCCACCTGAATCGCGGCCGTGAACAGAGCCATCCCCAGGGTAAGAAGCACGCCCGCCCCCATGCTGGAAATTCGCGGTCTCATGGCCCTTCCTCGCCCTTCTCCAGCGTGCCCAGAATGCGTTTGACTTCGGGATTGGGCGTGAAGTTGGTGAGCACCAGTACCTGCTCAAGGCGGCGAAAGTCCACCGTGGGGCGAATGAACGCTCGCTGGAACACGTCGTAGTCGTGTCGTTCCACCGCCGTGACCTGACCGATGACCAATTTGGGGGGGAACACGCTCCCCAGCCCGCTGGTGAGCACCAAGTCCCCCACCTCGACGGGCGTATCCAGGGGAATGTAATCCATGACCAGGCTGCCGGAGCGTTGGCCTCGTACCACGCCCGTCAGTCGGGATGACTGGACGATGGCGTTGACCGCGCTTTCCGGCGCGGTGATGGGCAACACAACGGAGGTCGTCTTGTATACCTGGATGATCTGGCCCACCAGCCCCGTTTCGGTTACCACGGGCATGCCGGGACGGATGCCCTGTTGTTCCCCCACGTCGAGGAGGAGGCGGTCGACCACAATGGACGGGTCGCGACCGATGACCATTCCCACCACGCTGGCCCCGCGCACGTCGAAGGGGTGTTCCTGGGCGAACTTGAGCAGGGCGCGCAGGCGTTGGTTTTCCTTCTCCGCTTCGGCCAGTCGCACCTGGGCCACGAGCAAGCGGTTGAGTTCCGCGCGCAGGCGTTCGTTCTCCACGCGCAGGGTGTCGATATCGCGCGGGGCTTCTGCCTGGTCGCGCAGGGATTTCCCCTGTTCGCTCAGTCGGGCCTCGACCGGGGTCATCAGCCAGCGGGTGAAATCGGCCGCCAGCGCCAATTTGCCCGTGAACCCCAGATAAAGAAGTGCCACGATACCCCCAACCGCAACAAGCAACCCAACCCACTGTCGACGCTTTGCCATCTCTCAACGCCCACGCTCTCTAAAGACGGTCACCGGCACCTGACCGGACGAAGCCCCGCTTTTATTGCCCGCTTAATGCACGGTGCTTCCGCGTTCGGTTCCGGCCAGGGTCTTGCTCAGCCGGTCGAAGTCTTCCAGCACCATGCCCGCGCCGCGCGCCACACAGGTGAGCGGCTCCTCCGCCACGTAGAAGGGCATGCGTGTCTCCTGGGAAAGGCGCTCCGCCAGCCCGGCCAGCAGGGCGCCACCACCAGCCAGGGCAATGCCGTGTTCCATGAGGTCGGCAATCAACTCGGGTGGCGTCTCGTCCAGCGCCTCGCGTACCGTCTCCACAATGGTGTTCACGGAGTTGCTCAGGGCCTCGCGCACCTCGATGGAACTGATTTCCACGGCTTCGGGCAGGCCGGTGACCAGGTTGCGCCCGCGCAGAGTGAAGGTCTTTTCCTCCGGCAGGGGATACGCCGAGCCAATTTCGATTTTACACCGCTCGGCCATGCGCTCGCCGATGAGGAGGTTGTACTTGGTGCGCGCGTAGTTGATGATGTCCTCGTCCATTTCGTCACCCGCGATGCGGATGGAGCGGGCGACGACGATGCCGCCCAGGGAGATGACGGCTACCTCTGTGGTGCCGCCGCCGATGTCCACAATCATGGAGCCCACCGACTCGGCTACCGGGAGCCCCGCGCCAATGGCCGCGGCCATGGGTTCCTCGATGAGGTAGGCCTCGCGCGCGCCGGCGCTGAGACACGCCTCGTAAACGGCCCGCTTTTCCACCTCGGTAACACCGCTGGGAATGCCCACGACCACGCGCGGGCGTGGAATGCGCAGTGTAAGGCGTTCGTGGACTTTGTGGATGAAGTAATGGAGCATCTGCTCCGTGGTGTCGAAGTCGGAGATTACGCCGTCGCGCAAGGGGCGGACGGCCACAATGTGCGCGGGCGTGCGCCCGACCATCTCCTTAGCCTCGGCACCGATGGCCACGATGCGCCCGCCCTTCTTCTGGTCGATCGCCACCACCGACGGTTCGTTGATGACGATCCCCTTGCCTCGCACGTACACCAGCGTGTTTGCGGTTCCCAGGTCAATGCCGATGTCCAGAGAGAAGAGACCCAGAAACCAATTTAATGGATTGACCACGATGTTCCCTCTCGCGTTTGAATGTGTTAGGCTCTCCCGGTGGCCTGGGAGATTATAACACCATCGGTTTGGGGGGCAAAGCCTCTCATGCGCCTGAGTGCAGGGCCATGCGAGTGCGGGAGGTGGTGGAGGAAAGGCGAAAATTCGGTACTCAGGTACTAAACCAAAGGGTACTAAAGGGTCTTGACACCTGTATCCTCTGGCCTGATCATGGAAGTGGAAATTGATGAGGCGACGTCCATCTCCTCGAGAATGTGGAGTTCTGGTGGGGCGATTCGAAAGGTAGACCATGAGTCTGCTGCGCGTATTGGTGGCCGACGACCACCCGGTGGTGCGGGAGGGGGTAGTGGCGCGGCTGCGCCAGGAGCCGGACATGGTGGTGGTGGGGGAGGCG
>JALWHQ010000377.1 GCA_026983525.1 Anaerolineae bacterium
CGTGTACGGTCGCGAGCCCCCTGCCCCATCATCCAATTGCCAGCCCGAAAGGTCCACGGCGAAATTTTGGGGATTGTACACTTCCACCCACTCATCGTTGGCATTTGCCACGCCATTGCCGTCCCAATCCACCGTGCCCGCGGGCGCGGGTAGGAATTCGTTGATGGCCACGAAGGGCACGGGGGTGGGAGGTGGACTTGGTGTAAATGTCGGCGTTGCTGTGAAGGTAGAGGTTGGGCTGGGTGTTAGGGTAGGTGTGGGGGTATGTGTTGGAGTGAGGGTGAACGTCGGCGTTGGCGTTGGTGTAAAGGTGGAGGTGGGGGTAGGCGTCGGTGTTGAGGTAGGAGGAGAAAAAGTCGGTGAGGGGCTGGGCAACGGCGTTGGTGTAGGGGTTGCCGGGCGGTTGGGCGCGTTCGGCGACGGCGGGTAGGTGTCCGTCCATGGGCCCACCCCATCCACCGCGCGCGACCACGAGCGGGCGTCCGTGCGCGCCACAGCGGGGTAGGCCACCTGGTCCACCACCTGCCCGTTGGGAGCCAAAAGCCGCACCGTGTCCCCGCCGTTGTTCAACGCGACACCCGTCTCCGCCTTGTACAGCACCATGAACCCGTGGGCCGGAATCACCCGCCCCGCAGGCAACGTGTACGGCCGCGAGCCCCCTGTCCCATCATCCAGTTGCCAGCCCGAAAGGTCCACGGCGAAATTCTGGGGATTGTACACCTCCACCCACTCGTCGTTGGCATCTGCCACACCGTTGCCGTCCCAGTCCACCGTGCCCGCAGGCGCAGGTAGAAATTCGTTGATGGCAATGAAAGGGACGGGCGTGGGCGTAGGAGTCGGACTGGGGATAGAAGTCGCTGTGAAGGTAGGTGTTGGGATGGATGTGGAGGTTGGAGTGGGAGTTTCGCTTGGCGTCAAAGTGGCCGTAGAGGTTGCCGTTCCCGCTCTTGCCAAAGATACCTCATCCCAAAAGGTAATAGTACCCGTTTGGCTCACCTTGGTAACCAAACGAACCGCGATGCACTGTGCTGTTGAGGGAGCGGTCCACGAAAGTGACAGTTGTTCCCACGTGGACAGCGGGCCGCTAAGCGCTGGAGAATCGACCGTACCCGCTTGAGAACCAGAGCAGTTAGAGGTCGTGTACCAGGCGAGACGAAGCCAAACTTGGACGCCATTGCTATTAGATAGCACCCATGCCGTCAAGTAATAATCACTTCCTGGATCAACATTCACCTTTTGATAGATGTACTTTGTTCCAGTTGCCGTATTGACATGCCGGGCAGCGGCTCCGCCCCTGTACACTGGCGAGGTGACCGTGTCAAACGTACCTCCATATTTGCTCCAAAACGACATACCCAACTCAAACCCCGGATTACGGAGCAAATTCTGGGCCATTCCCACAGAGGTCATCGTGAACGTGACAGAAGTGTAAAGCAAAGGAACTAACAACAGGGGAAGGACACGTCGCAACATGGCAAAGTACTTTCGTAGAAGGTGGTGTGTTCAGCTAATATAAATGATAGATGATCAGATGGCAATTTGTCAAACGCGTAACTCGGCCAGGAGACTGGTTCAATTTATTCAAGGGGATGGACAAGGGAAGGCCTTAAGGATTGGCAGGAACGGGCTCTGAGATGTCTTGGAAGTGGATAGCTCGGCGCAGCAGGTAATAGAACATGACCAAGGCCTTACTTACGGCTCAAGAGGACGGAGGTTTCCCGGACGGATCAGCCCTTTTGGCGGTAGTGTGTGAAGGCTTGGAGAAGCGACGCGTGTGATGGAGGCCGAAGGAGGCTTGGACCAGGGCCAGGAGGGCGGCCACGTCGAGGCGATGACGGGGCAGGAGGACCTGGGAGAGTTCTTCCGGAGTAGCCTGGACGATGGCCTGGGCGGAGGGGAAGTGGCGGAGGGGGGAAGCGGGCGTAGGCCCGTTCCAGTTCGGGGAAGAAAAAGTGGAGGAGTTGGTGAAGTTGGTTTTAAGTGCGGGTGAGTTCCTGGCAGGTGCTGGTCGAGGTGGACGAGGGTGCGGGCATCGAGGCGGTCGGTTTTGGTGTGGCGGCGGGAGCGGGATTTGACGAAGTCCCGCACCTGGATGAGGAAGAGGCGGTAGGAGGACACGTCTGGGCGGTCGAGATGGGTCATATGGGCTTCCAGGAGGACAGAGTAGGGCCGGAGGCTTCCAGGCCGACCTACCAGTGGTCGGCCTGGAAGGCGTCCCAGGCGGTCAAGAAGCGTTGCCAGGATGAAGCCTTGCCGTTGCCGGGCCTGTTATCGGGCCTTAGGCAAGGAGCAAGGTAAACCACTGTATCAGTCTATCCGCAACAGCCAATGGACAACCGCCTTGCTCCCTAGCAACAAAGCCCTTCCCCGAATATGAGCGAGCAGCCATCCATCGCCATTGAGCGCGTTGACGACGTGCCGGTCACTTGGCGCACTGGCAAGCCATGGGTTTCATAGAGAAAATCGATTCCATTCTGACACCAACCGCAATTGGGATGAGGCCTTAACGCTGTTGGTGAACTTCAGTGAAGAAGTCTATCAGAATCTCGGACACCAATCTCTCGAGCCTTCCTTAGAGCATGTTTGGAAATTCTTTTACAAATAACACCTGAAAATCATCGATAAGGCATCAGCATGGCTTTTTGTCGTGTAGATGATTCATCTCTTCTCCAGCATTTTACGTAGAGAATTGGTTGGAAACCCGGTGACCAGCGTGGAGGAAGGGATGAGGGGAGAGAGAAAGGCCTATCCGACCGACCTGACTGATGAGCAATGGGTGTTGATAGCGCCACTGGTGCTGCAGCCAAAAGGAAAACTGGGACGTCCCCGCCGTGTAGACACCCGCGAGGTGGTCAACACTATCTTCTATGTGGTGCGTACGGGATGCCAATGGCGCATGTTGCCCATGACTTTCCCGCCTGTCAGACGGTGTATTACTACTACAACAAATGGTCCCAGGACGGCATGTGGGACAAGATCGTGGCCCTTCTGCGCCGTGAAGTCCGTTTCTCCAGGCTCCCAATGGGCCAACAGGTGGCAGCGATGTTGATGCGTGCCTGTCAACAGGACATCCCGATACCAGCGGCTCTGACCGGGGGCGGTGACCAGGTTCTCCAGGGCCGTCCAGGAGCC
>JALWHQ010000378.1 GCA_026983525.1 Anaerolineae bacterium
GTGCAATGCCTGGTACCATCCCGACGTGGCGCCGTTTGTGCGGCCTCTGCCGCCGGATGAGGAATTGAGGCCCATGCAGGAGGTCGAAACGCCGGATTGTACGACCATCGAGGCGCTATGCGCGTTCCTCGACGTGCCGCCGCAACGTACGGCCAAGGCCATGTTCCTGGTGGCGGGTGAACGGCTTCCCGTCATCGCCATTGTTCGGGGAGATACCGACCTCAGCCTGGCGAAGTTGCGCCGCGTGTTGGGCTATGTTCCGTTCCGTCCGGCCACACCGGAGGAGATTCGCTCCTGGGGCGCGGAGCCCGGCTACGGTTCCCCTGTGGGAACAAAGGGCGCGCTCATCGTCATCGATACCCTGGTGGCCCAAACGCCCAACCTGGTGAGTGGGGCCAATCGCCCCGGGTACCACCTGCTGAACGTGAATCCGGGCCGTGATTACCGGCCCCACGTCGTGGCCGACATCGCCCGGGGTGAAGCGGGGACGACATGCCCTGCCTGTGGCACCCGTTACGAGGCGCGGCCTGCATGGGTGCTGGCCGAGATCACCCGCCCCTTCCACCCGGAAGAACGCACCCTCTCGCCCGCGCCTGACGCATTCCCCACCATCGCCGACCTGCTCCCCCCTTACCCGGTCCCGACGTATTTGAACGCCCAAGGCCGTCCGGCTCGTCCCTGGCTGGTGCGTGCCACCCTCGGGGTAGAGCGTGTCCTGGCGGCTGCCGCGGAAGTCCACCATAACGAACGGGGGCTGGCCTGGCCAAGCAGCCTGGCCCCCTTTGATGTGCATCTGATCGTGCTTCCTTCCCGGCGAGAGCCGCGCGTGTGGGAAGAAGCAGAGCGACTCTATGAGCGACTCACCCAAAGGGGGATGCGGGTATTGTTCGACGATCGAGACGAACGCGCGGGAGTCAAGTTCAACGATGCAGACCTTCTGGGCATTCCCACGCGCATCACCGTTAGCGAACGCGGCCTACGCCAAGGGGCCGTCGAAGTGAAACCGCGCGGCGAAGATGCCACCTGGGTGACCTTAGAAGACATATGAAGCACACCCTAATCTACCTTCGAATACCCAGGATTTCACGCTCTATTTCTTCGATCAACACAGGGAGGTTGGGACGGGTAAAACTCATGTTGGGAGCGGGAATACGGTGATTCTTGATGTCTGGGGGCACATGCTTGTGGTGAGGGTGGGTGCTGGCCAAGGTGGGATCATTCGGATGAGGAAAGGAATCGTACCAATACAACTTCTCTTTGTGTGGATAAGTAGCCTTGCAGTACTCACGAGCATCGGGCAAATCTCGTGCGGTGGATACTCCCTGGATCCGTGAAACTTCGTAACCGTAGTGGACAATGATGCCCAACTCGAAGTTCAAAAATTCCAACACACAGAGTATAATGTCCTTGCTAAAGAGGATGAGCCCCTCTACGCGTCCAAAGAGTGTCCCCGAGGGGATGTAAACGAGCGTAGATCGGAGGATGGAGGGATAATACTCTGGAAGAGAGTAGATGAACTCCTGATAACTTGCAGGGGAGGAAAGGGGATCAACGGGCATGAGTGGGTTCCAGGTTTGTCTTGATGTGGATGGCAACGGGCTGACGCCGAATCAACCGTCGATACTTCTCCCGAAGAGCTAACCATGTTTCATAGAGGGCCAACCATTCCAGAAATTCCATGCGATATTCATCAAGCGCGTCGAATTCTTCTAAATCCCCGCGCATCATGGCCGCGTAGAAGTCCTCAGACTTCACGCCATACTTCAACTCGAACTTGCTCATTTGCTCTTCCAACCTGCGCATATCTTTGAGCAACTCGTGTAACGCCGCCATGATTCACCTGTCCCATTAGTAAACGACTTCGCCAAAAGCAACCTTCGCATTGTGACGAGGAGAGTGGCTCGCTGCCATTAGATCTCAGTGATACGCCTGGAGCGATTGCCCGGCATCTATCCGTACGTAACATCTTCGCCCCCAATTATACCATAACTGGACTTTTGACGAAGTCCCGAGGCTTGGAAAAAGAGGAGGTGCATCATGCGCGTGCTCGTCAACGGCAGCCCCTTGTATGCGGCAGTGCGCGGGCGTGGGCCTGCCATCACTCTGGTGCACGGTTTTCCCCTCAATCACCGAATTTACGATACGCAAATCCGCGCCCTCTCCCGCACGTATCGCGTCATCGCGCCCGACCTTCCTGGATTTGGGAAGAGCCCGCTGAACCGCGAGGACGTCACCATGGACACATACGCGGACGTCCTTGCCACCATGCTGGACGCACTGGACGTGGAAAAAACCGTGCTCGCGGGACTGAGCATGGGGGGCTACATCGCCTTCGCGTTCTGGCGGCGCCATCCTGAGCGCGTGCAAGGGCTTGTGTTGCTCAACACGCGCGCCAAGCCCGACACGCCCGAAGGGCGGGAGAACCGATTCAAGACCATCGAGGCCGTCCGGCAGCGTGGTCTCACCCCCCTGATCGAGGGGATGATTCCCAAGTTGCTCTCCCCTGCCACCCTGCGGGGCAAAGTCCATGTGGTTAACAAACTACGCCACATCATGGAAGAGGCCTCGATCGAGGGTGTAGTGGCGGCCCTTAAAGCCATGGCCCACCGACCGGACAGTCGGCCCACTTTGGGCACAATTACCGTACCCACCTTAATCATCGCAGGGAAGGATGATGGGCTTATTCCCGTAATCGAGGCCGAGGAAATGGCCTTGAACATTCCGAACGCGCGACTCCACGTAGTGGATCAGGCCGGGCATTTGGTTACAATGGAACGGCCACGTACCACCGCGCGACTGATGGCTTCATTCATGGAACAGACAATGTGAGAGAAGGGATTCCCGTCTTCCTATACTCTCCCTGCCGGTTTGCCATGTCACGACGACACATGGTAGACTTCTCCCGCGGGCACGGGGGGAGCACATCGACGTTCACACGGCATCCGCGCCCGAAGGCGGTCTCCTCCCCTCTTCACGTGTAGCAAACGCCTTTTCACCTTCAACCTGAGACCTGGAACTTCCAACCCATCTGGAGACACTCATGGCGAACGACGGCTTCGTCCACCTGCACGTCCATACGGAATTTTCACTGCTCGACGGCATGAGCCGCATCCCACACCTGGTGGCGCGGGCCAAGGAACTGGGCCAGCCCGCGGTCGCCATCACCGACCACGGCGTTATGTACGGCGTCATCGACTTCTACCGCGCGGCCAAGGCCGCGGGCCTCAAGCCCATCATCGGCATGGAAGGCTACCTGGCCCGCCGCAGCATGCGCGACCGCGACCCCCAGGAGGACGGCAAACCCTACCACCTGCTTCTCCTGGCTCGCGACCTCACGGGTTACCTCAACCTGATGAAGATCGCCACCGCGGCCCAGTTGGAGGGATTCTACTACAAGCCACGGGTAGACAAGGACTTCCTGGCCCAGCACGCCAAGGGCCTCATCGCCACCAGCGGCTGCATGGCCGCGGAAATTCCCCGCCTGCTCCAGGAAGGGAAGGAACGGGAAGCCGTCGAGGTCATCCACTGGTACCGCGATGTCTTCGGCCCTGACAACTTCTTCCTGGAACTGCAAAGCCACAGCATCGACTGGCTCGACCGCATCAACCGCACGCTCGTCGAGTTTAGCCGCAAGTACAACATTCCGCTGCTCGCCACCAACGACGTGCACTACGTGCGGCCCGAGGACGCGCGCTACCACGACGTGCTCCTTTGCGTACAGACGTCCAACACCCTGGACGCGGCCGACCGTATGCGCATGAGCGATGACAGTTACTACCTCAAATCGCGCGCGGAAATGGCCGCGCTCTTCGGCGAAGTGCCCGACGCCCTGGACAACACCCTCCTCGTGGCCGAAATGTGCGACCTCGACCTGGACACCTACTACCAGGGCTACCACCTGCCTCACTTCCCCGTGCCTGAAGGTTACACTGCGGAGACGTACCTGCGCGCGCTGTGCGAGGAGGGCCTGTGCAAGCGCTACGGGGAACGCGCGGACGACCCCGAGGTGCGCGCCCGCCTGGAACACGAACTGAACATCATCCACCAGATGGGGTTCGATGCCTACTTCCTCATCGTGTGGGACATCTGCCAGTACGCCAAGAAGCGGGGCATCTGGTGGAACGTGCGCGGCTCGGGCGCGGGCTCCATCGTCGCCTACAGTCTGGGCATCACCTCCGTCGATCCCCTGCGCTACAACCTGATTTTCGAGCGTTTCCTCAATCCCGAGCGCATCTCCATGCCCGACATCGACCTGGACTTCCCCGACGACCGACGGGACGAGATGATCCAATACGCGGTGGACAAGTACGGGCAGGAGAACGTGGCCCAGATTATCACTTTTGGGACGATGGGCGCGCGCGCGGTGATTCGCGACGTGGGCCGCGCCATGGGCCTGCCCCTGGAAGAGGTAGACCGTATCGCCAAACTGGTGCCCTTTGGCCCCAAGGTGAAACTCGCGGACGCGCTGGAGAATGTGCCCGAACTGCGGGACATGTGGCACAACCCCGCGGGCGACGTAGGGCAACGCTACAGGGAATTGCTGGACTACGCCCTGCACCTGGAGGGTCTGGCCCGTCACGCCTCCACCCATGCCGCGGGCGTGGTCATCTCCGACAAGCCCTTGGTGAATTACACGCCCCTCCATCGCCCCACGCGCGAGGGCGCGGCCGGCGCCATGACCCAGTTCGACATGCGCGTGCTCGAATCCCTGGGCCTCCTGAAGGTGGACTTCCTAGGCTTGGCTACCCTCACCATCATGCGCCGCGCGTCCGAACTTATCAAGGAACGCCACGGCGTCGACTGGCACCTAGGCAACATCCCCCTGGACGATCCCAAAACCTACGAACTGCTCTCCAGCGGTGAAGTCACGGGCGTCTTCCAGGTGGAATCGGAGGGGATGCGCCGCACCCTGCGGGACATGCAGCCGTCGAAATTCGAGCACGTCATCGCGCTCATCTCCCTCTACCGCCCTGGGCCGATGGAGTACATCCCCACCTACATCGCGCGCATGCACGGCAAGGAAAAGGTCACTTACAAACACCCTGCTCTGGAGCCCATCCTGGCCGAGACCTACGGCATCATCGTCTACCAAGAACAGATCATGCAGATCGCCACCCAGTTGGCGGGATATCGTCCCGGCGAGGCGGACATGATCCGCAAGGCGGTGGGCAAGAAACTGAAGGACAAACTCCTCGCCCACCGTAAGAAGTTCGTCGAGGGCTGCGTGGCCAATGACATCCCGCGCGAGGTAGCCGAAAGCATTTTTGACGATATTGAATTTTTTGCCAGGTATGGCTTTAATAAGAGTCATGCGACCGACTACGCCAAAGTCACGGTGCAGACAGCCTTCCTGAAGGCCCATTTTCCTGTGGAGTACATGGCCGCGCTGTTGGAGGTGGAACTGGACAAGCAGGACAAGGTGACAAACTTCATCACCGAGGCGCGGCGCATGGGTATCGAGGTCCTCCCGCCCGACATCAACAAGAGCCAGTTGGCCTTCACCATCGAGGAGTTGCCCGAGGACGACCCACGGCGCGAGGAACTCCAGCAAAAAACCCGCTTCCCCTTCCCCGTACCGCCGGGCTCGGCCATCCGCTTCGGCCTCGCGGCCATCAAGAACGTGGGCGTCGGGCCTGTGGAGGTGATCCTCCAGGCGCGCGAGGAGGGCGGCCCCTTCACCTCCCTCGAGGACTTCTGTAGTCGCGTCGACCTGCGCAAGGTGAACAAGAAGGTGCTCGAGTGCCTGATCAAGGTGGGCGCGTTCGACGCCTTCGGCAACCGCCAGCAACTCCTCGACGCCATCGACACAATGATCGGCTACAGTGCCGCGCGGCATGAGGCCAAGGACGCGGGCCAATTCACCATCTTCGATTTGTTGGAGGGGGATGAGGCGAAGGCAGAAGAGCCGCTGGAGAAAATCCGCCTGCCCGACGTGCCCCCACCCTCGGCCAAGAAAATGCTGGATTGGGAGCGGGAACTGCTGGGCGTGTACGTCACGGCCCATCCCCTGCAGAAACTGGCCGTGGACATTCGTGAGCACATCACCGAGTACGCGGGACTCATTGGCGAGAAGTACGTGGGGCGCAAGGTGCGCACCGCGGGCATCATCCGCAGCATCCGCCACCACCTGACGAAGAAAAACGAGCGCATGGCCTTCGTCACCCTCGAGGACATGCACGGCACCCTGGACGTAGTCGTGTTCCCGCGGCTCTTCAAGGAAACCCAGGACATCTGGCAGGAGAACACGGTCGTCCTCGTGGAGGGGAAAATCGACAAACGGGGGGACAGCGTCAACCTACTGGCGGACATGGTGACCACGGAGGTGGTCATCGCGCGGCCTGCCCCGCCTGCCGTCGAAACGCCTCCCGCAGCACCCGAAGCGTTCTCGCCCGATGACGAGGACTTCATCCCGCCGCCGCCCGACGAGGAGGAACCGTGGGACATCCTGCCGCCCGAGCCGCCCTCCGAACCTGAGGATGTCTTGATGCCTCCCCCTCCAACGCCGTCCCAGGAGCGTGAGGCCGTCCCCGCGGGCACGCCCACGCGCGCGCCTTCACCTGAGCGCTATCAAGCCCCTGTATTCGTAGGGCCACGCGAAGTGCGCGAGCGTACCGCGGCTGATTTAGACCGTCCACGCGAGATCCGCGTCGTGCTCAAACGCACAGGCAACCTGGAAGAGGATCGTCGCCGTCTGGCTGAGGTATGTGACCTGTTCGGACGCTATCGGGGCCGCGATCACTTCTACCTTATCATCCCGCAAAACGGCGGCTGGGTCGAGATCGAATTTCCCAACACACCCACAGGCTGGTGCGAGAGCCTGGAAGCCGAATTGATGGCTCTGGAGGGGGTAGAGAGCGTGGATGTCAGATAAGAATGAACCCCACTGGCATTGAGTGTCAGGCTCTCGGATGAGAAATTAAGCTATGGAAAGAGCCAAGCGAAGGCGCTTTTGTACCTCTTGCCAGTCCCGCGCGGATAAAGAACCAATAGTTACAACAGACGATCTGGGAACCGTTACAAGGAACATGCGCACGGCAGAAGGACGATGCAAACTGGCAATGTGCCAATCCTGCAACATGTAATCCATCGGACTTGTTGCACTTGCAACTTGACTCGTTACTATGGCAAGGATCACATCAGGGCGGGCTCTATGATATTCTGCTGACGAAACCACCACGGCTGGCCGTCGTTTGATCCCTTTAACTCCTGGAAAATCAACCGTTACCACACTGCCTGGCTGTATCATGGATGCTACTTCTCCCACCCTGCTGAATTGGCATAACCAAGCGCAAATTTGAGCAGATCCTCTATGTCCTCAGTGTTCCACGCGTCATCTATGTCAATGGGCATCTCGCCTTGATAACGTTGGTGAAGAAAAAGAGCAAAATCATAAACCTCGGCCATTTTATCTGGGGGAAGAGTGGCTATTACTCGGATCACGTCCTTTAATTCCACATCGGCCATTTTTATGTCCTCCTTTGCCCTCTCCTCATCCATATTGTACCCATGTTCCCACTCGCCTTCAAGGACGCCTCTATAATCTCCACGAAAGTTATGTTACCCCACCACACAGCGGACAATTCCCTCCACCAGCGCATCGTCCTGCTCAGGCAATACGGTGCGCGGGTCGAGCCAGACAGCATCGTCCTCGACGCGAGCGATGATAGGCGGCTCCCAGACACGCAACGCCGCGGCCAACCGTGCCGCGCTCGACGGACGTACCACCACAGCCCACGTGGGCAACGTCTCCCCAGGCAGGGATCCCCCTCCTACTGCTGATACACTCTCCTCTACCGACGCTTCCACCCCTGCCTCCCGTAATCGGTCGGCCCAACCTATGGCCCGCTCGCGCAGGCTATCGACGGACGCAGCAATCATGCGCCAGACGGGGATTCCCACCGTCGCCGTGCCGCGGCGGTACGCGCTGAGTGTCGCCTCCAACGCGGAGAGGGTCATCTTGTCCACACGCAGGGCCCTTGCCAGAGGATGACGCCGCAAGCGTTCCACATATTCGGCCTTCCCCACAATGATGCCCGCCTGCGGCCCCCCCAAAAGTTTATCCCCGCTGAAACTGACTAAATCAGCGCCCGCGGCCAGACTATCCTGAACGCGCGGCTCATAGGCCAGGCCAAACGGCCGCGTGTCCAGAAACGTGCCGCTCCCCAGGTCATCCACCAGGGGCAGGCCATGTGCGTGGGCCAAGGCCACCAGGTCGGCCAGGCTGGGCTGGGTGACGAATCCCACCTGACGGAAGTTGGACTGGTGTACCCGCAGGATGAGCGCTGTCTGCTCGCCCAACGCGCGCTCGTAATCGCGCAAATGGGTGCGATTGGTCGTCCCCACCTCGTGCAGGATGGCCCCACTCTCCGCCAGAATGTCGGGAATGCGAAAGCCGCCGCCGATTTCGACCAACTGTCCGCGAGAGATGATCACCTCGCGCCCCAGGGCCAGCGCGCGCAGAATCAGGAACACCGCGCCCGCGTTGTTGTTGACGACCAGCGCGTCCTCCGCGCCTGTAATGTCCCGCAGTAACGTCACCGCGTGGACATAGCGCGAACCTCGACGCCCCGCTTCCAGGTCGTACTCCAGGTTACTGTAGCCACGGCTTACCGCGTCCACGGCCGCGCGCGCCGCGTCGCTCAGGGGCGCGCGGCCCAGGTTCGTGTGGATGATGACCCCCGTGGCGTTGATGACGGGGCGCAGGCTTGGTCGCGCGGCCGCGCGAAGACGGTCGGCCAAGACGCGCGCCAGGTCATCAAAGGCTGGCGGGGCCTCGCCCCGACGTATGGCCGCGCGCGCCTCGTCCAACAGCGCGCGCGCCAGGTGCACGGCCTTATCGTGTCCCACCTGCTCGACGAGGGGGTCGAGCAAGGAATGACCAAGCAGGCGGTCGACACTGGGCAACTGGCGGTAAGGTGATGTTCCACTCATTCCATCTCCCCATCAGTACCTGTACCTTCGTCACCACCTCCTCCACCTTCCTCCATATCCAAACTTTCGCCCGCCAGTTCAGGCATGCTCTTTTCAATTTCCTCAGGACTCTGCCCAGATTCCAAGCGCTCCACCACTTCTTCGAACTCGTCGCCCAAATCCTCACCCAACTCGTTGCTCATGCGTCGCATGAAGCGCGCCAGTGAACGAGGATCGTTCTCATTCAAATCGCCAATCCAATCCGTATCTAGCATGGACTCAAGGCGACTTTCCTCAGAACGCACGACGGCCACACGCGACACACGACGACTCAAATGCGCAGATCCACAGTGGGGACAGGTAGGCATTGCACTGGCTGCCTCGGCAAATGTGCGAAAGAATAGCATGACACGACGTCCACAGTCCTGACACACATATTCATAGATCGGCATCGCCAATCCTCCACAGGCGCTTTCTTGTGGGTGGATTTTCATGTATACTGGAACCGAAAGGACATTTTCTGCGTTAAGTATACCGAACCTTACACGGCACAAGCAAGGCACCCATGCGCGTTGTAACGATCTTTTTATCCATTATCATTTTTATTCTCTGGAGGACTTATCATGTATCATCGTATCGCGCGCGTTTTGGGGTTGGTTCTTGGCGCCATTTTAGGATGGGAAGCCGCCCTCCTGTTTCCGGGCGTACCCTCAATGTGGACCCATCCGGCGTTTTTGCGCTGGGCTATTCCTCTAGCCGCAGCCGGAGCTCTGTTGGGCTATTTCTTCTTACCATCGCTCACCGTCCGTCCTGCTATTGCGGCCGCTAATTGGTTGCGTAGTATACCCTTGGCCCAACTTATTGCCGGAACGGTAGGGCTTATCCTGGGATTACTCATGGCTGCTATCCTGGCTATTCCCCTTAGTCGGTTGCCCGCGCCCTTTGGCCCTATCCTTCCTCTCATCGGGGTCATCATATTGGCCTACTTGGGGGTGGTGGGCATGGTACTACGCTACCAGGATATTTTAGATCTCTGGCGGGGGCGCGATTGGCGCGGCCGTTTCAAGGAACCAGGACGAGAGTGGGGCCCAACCCCTGTTCTCCTGGATACCAGTGTCATCATCGATGGACGCATTGCAGACATTGTGAACACGGGCTTTTTACGCGGCCCCCTGCTCATTCCTCGCTTTGTCTTAAATGAACTCCAGTACATCGCTGATTCAGACGATCCAATTCGACGCAACCGTGGACGCCGCGGACTCAGCATTCTGCACGAATTGCAAGAAAGCAATAGTATTGAATTACGCATTCTGGAAGAAGATGTGCCGGAAGTGCGGCAGGTCGATGAAAAACTGCTACGTCTGGCTCGTCGCTGTGGCTGCCCTATTCTCACGAACGATTACAACCTGAACCGCATTGCTACATTGCAGGGCATTGAGGTCCTCAACATCAACGATTTGGCGAACGCGGTGAAAACCATCCTGCTGCCTGGAGAAACATTCGAGATCCATATTCTACAAGAAGGGAAGGAGCCTGGTCAGGGAGTAGGGTACCTGGACGATGGCACCATGGTCGTTGTTCAGGAAGGAAAGTCTTTCATAGGCCAAACCATTGCCGTTACGGTAACGAAAACGTTGCAAACCAGCGCCGGCCGTATGATTTTTGCCGTGCCTGCTGAAAAATCAGCCTAAAACCAATCATCCCAGGTCATATGGAGGCATGACGTATGACACTCCGTGTGTACAATACTCTTACCCGCCAATTGGAAGACTTTCAGCCTATGGATCCTCCATGGGTGAAGATGTACGTGTGCGGTCCCACAGTATACGACTCCGCGCACATTGGCCACGCCATGTCGGCCATTGTGTTCGATGTGATACGCCGCTATCTTCAGTACAAGGGCTATCGGGTCGTCCATGTCATGAACTTTACCGACGTGGACGATAAGATCATCAATCGGGCTAACAGTTTGGGCATGGACCCGTTCGACCTGGCCCAGCGGTACATCGATGAGTGGTTCGAACATGTCCACGCGCTGAACTTGCTCCCCGCCCACTACTACCCGCGCGTGAGTCTGATCATTCCCCAGATTATTCACATGGTGCGCACTCTGGAAGAGAAGGGCTTTGCCTACGCCATCGATGGCGATGTGTACTATCGAGTGCGCAAGTTTGCCGATTACGGTAAACTCTCGCGGCGCAATTTGGATGAGGCGCGCGCGGGCGCGCGCATTGCCGTGGACGAGCGCAAGGAGGATCCCCTGGACTTCGCCCTCTGGAAAGCGGCCAAACCGGGGGAACCGGCATGGGAGAGCCCCTGGGGGCCAGGCCGGCCCGGATGGCACATCGAGTGCTCGGCCATGATTCACTATTACCTGGGCGACCAGATCGACATCCACGGCGGGGGCACCGACCTGATTTTCCCCCACCATGAGAACGAGATCGCCCAATCAGAGGCGTACACGGGCAAGAAGCCCTTTGTCAAATACTGGCTCCACAACGGAATGCTGCAACTGCGCGCGGAAAAGATGTCCAAATCCCTGGGCAACATCATCACCATCAGCGAATTCTTGCAAGACTACGAGGCCGACGTATTCCGTCTTATTGTCCTCTCCTCCCACTATCGCAAACCTCTCGGGTACGACGACGAAGTTGTGGAAGAAGCCAAGCGCGCCCTCCAGCGACTGCGCGGCGCGCTACGTCCTCCCGTAGGATCATCGGAGGAGGGGGATGCGGCGGATGCACTGCGGGAGCAGATATCCAAAGCCAAGGAAGAATTCATCGCGGCCATGGACGATGACTTCAACACGGCCGGCGCGCTGGGGCAAGTTTTCACCCTGGTAAGGGCTATCAACACGGCCCGCGACGCGGGGGTGGGAGGCGCTCCCTTTGCGCAGGCCCAGGCCACCTTCCTCGAACTTACTCACACCCTGGGCCTGGAACTGCGTGCCGAAGCCGCAGCCACCGACGTGGTGCCCTTCGTTCAGATGCTTGTGGACGTGCGCACGGAGTTGCGCAGGCAAAAGCAGTGGGCCCTGGCCGACCACATTCGCGACCGCCTGGCCGAACTGGGCGTCGCCCTGGAGGACACCCCCCAGGGTACCCAGTGGCGATGGGCGAAGTAGCGAGACCATGCCGCGTGAGTGGGTGTACGGACGGCAGGCGGTCCTCGCGGCCCTGCGCGCGGGCCGCCGCCCTTGTTACCGACTCCTGTTGGCCGAGGGGACGGTGGCGAAGGGCGTGGTGGCCGACATCGTCCTCGCGGCCGCCGAGCGTGAGTGTGAGGTGGTCTACGCGCCACGCAGCGAAATCGCGCGGCGCGCGGGCGCGCCGGGTCACCAGGGCGTGGCCTTGCTGGTCGGCGCCTACCCATACCTGGACGAGGCCGAAATGCTCCAGACGGTCGAAGATGCGGGCCGCAAAGCCCTGGTCCTCATCCTCGATCACCTGCAAGATCCCCAGAACGTGGGCAATCTCTTGCGCACGGCCGAGGTGGCCGGTGTAACGGTGGCCGTCATCCCCAAACGCCGCGCGGCCCAGATCACCCCTACCGTGGTGAACGCGTCCGCAGGCGCGGTAGAATTTATAAACGTGGCCCAGGTGACCAACCTGGCCCGCACCGTGGAAATGCTCCAGGAAGCGGGGGTGTGGGTCTACGCCCTGGAAGGACTGCCCCAGGCCCGGGTGATATGGGAGGCAGACCTGTTGGGGCCTATTGGACTCATCGTGGGCAGCGAAGGACAGGGGGTCAGCCGCCTTCTGCGCGAGCGAAGCGATGGGCTGCTCCGCATCCCCATGTGGGGAAGGACCCCATCCCTCAACGCGGCCACCGCGGGGGCCCTTGCCCTGTATGAGGTGCAGCGTCAACGCTTTACGGCTGAACGCTCCCCTGCATCTTCTTGAAGGGAAGTGTTGTACAACCAGCACAAAACCATGTA
>JALWHQ010000379.1 GCA_026983525.1 Anaerolineae bacterium
ATCCAGTAGAGGGCGACGTCCACTTCGATACGATTAGCGCCTTCATCAAATCTCTGCGCGGCTCCGACCCCGACGCCGCCCTCTACTGGATGGCCAAAATGGTCTACGCGGGCGAAGACCCCCGCTTCATCTTCCGCCGCATGCTCATCTTCGCCGCGGAAGACGTGGGCCTGGCCGACCCCAACGCCATCCAGGTGGTGGAGGCCTGCGCCCGGGCCTTCGACTACGTGGGCATGCCCGAAGGCCGCTTCCACCTGGCCGAGGCCGCGCTCTACCTGGCCACCGCGCCCAAATCCAACTCCGCATTCGCGTTCTTCGACGCGCTCCGCACCGTGGAACAGGAACCCGAGGGCGAAGTCCCCAGCCATCTGCGGGACGCCAGCCGGGACAAAGAAGGCTTCGGCCACGGCGAAGGCTACCTCTATCCCCACGCCTATCGCGATCATTGGGTGGCCCAGCAATACCTGCCCGACTCCCTCCAGGGCAAGGTCTTCTACCAGCCCTCCGACCAGGGCTACGAAGCCCGCATCGCCGAACAGGTGGCCCGCCGCCGGGAAGCCCAACTCGCGGCCATGCTGGAAGAACACGCAGGCGCACCCCCCGAGATCCTCACCTTCAGCGGCGACCTCGTGGACCGGGCCGCGGACCGCTGGCTGCAGCGCACCATCTCCGACCTGGGCGGGCAATTGGGCGACCTGCGGGACGCCATGATGGAGAAAGCCCGGGTCCAGCGACACCATGTGGTCTTGGATCTGCGCGCGGGCTCAGGCTTGCTCACCTGGGAGGCCCTGCGCCGCGCGCCCGAAGGCGGGGTCTATGCCCTGGCCTGGACCGAGGAAGACGCCCGGGCCTTGGAGCAAATGGCCGCGGACCTGCCCGAACCCCGTCGGCCCGTCATCCTCCACGGCGACCTGGCCCAACTCCCCGACCTCATCGCCCGCACCGAACCGGGCCTGCGCTTCGACCGCATCCTGGGCCGCAACGCGCTGGGCCCCCGGCCCGACAAACCCGCGCTCATCGCCCTCCTGGCCGACCTCCTCCGGCCCGACGGCCTCATCCTCCTGGCCGAAACCATCCCCCGCCACGCCCAACGTCTCTATGCACTGCTCGACCTTACCGCGCTTCCCCATCCATTGACGCAAAAAGTCAAAGATGCGGAAGAAGCTATCTATGCAAACCCCAACGATGCATTCATCAATTGGGACGCATCCACCCTGATCGAACTTTTGATTCAGTCAGGATGTCAAGTCGACGCCGAAGAGATGACCACCCAAAGCCATGTGCGCATCACCTCCACCCTGTTGGACCGCTGGTTTGACGCTCAGGGCCAGGGACGCCTCACCTACCGTCAACATCTGGCCCAATTCCTTGATGAGGAAGAGCTCCATCTACTTGAAACGATCTTTCGACGGCAACTTCTGGGAAAAACCGTGCTCTGGCAAGTACGACGGGTTCTGTTAACAGCCACAAAACCCTGATCATGCATCTGACCTTTTTGGGAACATCTGCAGCAAACGCCTACCCCGAGCCCTTTTGCGCTTGCGAGCATTGCCATCAAGCGCGGGCTTTAGGGGGACGAAGTCTCCGCAAGCGCTCGGCGATGCTCATCAACCACGATTTGCTCATCGACTTGGGCCCCGACATCCTCGCCTCTGCCAACCAACATCGCATCTCCCTGACTCAGGTCCGATTCTGCCTGCAAACTCACGCCCACGCCGACCATCTGGACCTCTCACATCTGCAATCTCGCAGCCCCGCATTCGGCGTCGTAGGCACGCCGGTCCTTGACTTTTTCGCATCCGAGACAACGCTGCATCAGGCAGATGCCATCTATCGGACCTTTCTGGCACACGAGCCCTTGCTCACGCCAGCAACCGAAACGGCGCTCCGGGTCCGTTTTCATGCCGTAGAGCCTATGCATCCCTTCAAAGCCGGACCTTATCGCATCATCCCCTTTCCCACAAACCATGCGCCAGGCGCGCTGCTTTTTGCCATCGAGGATGGCGTACACACGCTATTCTACGCCACCGATTCCACCTCATGGGAGGAAGCCATTTGGGAGGGGTTCCATCGATTTGCGCTGCAATTCGATGTAGTCATCCTCGATCACACCTACGGCCCCAACCAGCCACCGGGCGAAGATCATCTCAGCGCAAACCATGTGATCACCTATGCCCATCGTCTGGCGGAAGAGGGGCGCTTGCGAGATGGCGCACACATTCTGGCCACACATATCGCTCACGAAGGCAACCCTCCCCATCCACAACTTGTGACATTTGCGGCGCAACATGGCTATGAAATCGCGTTCGATGGTCTCCAAATCAGCCTTTGACCAACCACGCATCTCAATGACCATCATCGCTTCGATGCGGCGCCCACACGCGAGGAACTCAACAGATGGCCGACCATTCCATCATCCATGAAAAATCGAAAGCATCATGAACCGTTACCTGATAGGATGCCTGGTCATCGTTACCGGTCTGCTTCTCATACTCATGGCCTTCAACCTCGGCGCCTGGGCATTCGGTACGCAGACCGAACTGGTGATCAATGGCGACATGGAATCCGATGAGGGATGGGTATTTCCTGTTACAGCAGTCCAAGGTGGGTACAGCGAGGAGCAATTCATCAGCCCAACACGCAGCGCTCGGCTTGGCATTGTCACAGGCCCCAACGCCTATGCTTACTCCTCCATGAACCAGGCCATTATCTTGCCGCAATTGGCTTCTGGAGACGCATTGATGCTGAGTTGGTACGCTTACCTCCTCAGCCAACCCCTTGACGCCAACGACCTCCAATACGTTCAGATTCAAGACAAATACGGAATCAGGCATACCATCTGGTCTGATCGCAGACAGACAGCGCCCAACTGGCTGTCCTGTCGATTCAATGTCAGCGATTATGCAGGACAAACGATCGTCTTATATTTCGGGGTTAAGAACAATGGGTTGGATGGACTCACCGCCATGTACGTTGACAACGTCAGTTTAGGCGTCCTTGCTGAATCACAGCTTCCTTCAGAGGGATGTAAGACCATTGAAGCCACTCCGTCGCCCACGCCTACGGCAACGCCCACAGGAAC
>JALWHQ010000380.1 GCA_026983525.1 Anaerolineae bacterium
TGGGCGGCTGGCAGGCCGCGCGCGCCCTCTTCTTCCTCAACGTACTTACGGGCAGCGTGGGCACGCGCGGGGGCACCCTGCTCAACAGTTGGACGAAATTCGTGCCCAAGCCCTTCAAAGTTCCGCCCCCCCTCAACGTCTGGAACGAACTGCACCTGCCCGACGAGTGGCCCTTTGCCCACTACGAGATGAGTTTCCTCCTGCCTCACTTCCTGGAGGAGGGACGGGGCACCATCGACGTGTACTTCACCCGCGTCTACAACCCCCTCTGGATCAACCCCGACGGGTTCATGTGGATGAAGGCCCTTCTGGACGAGGAGAAGATCAAGTACCACATTGCCCTGACCCCCACCTGGAACGAGACCGCCTGGTTCGCGGACTACGTCCTGCCCATGGGCCACTCGGGGGAGCGGCACGACCTGATGAGCCAGGAAACCCACGCGGGCCAGTGGATTGCTTTCCGCCAGCCTGTGCGTCGCGTGGCTATGGAGCGCGCGGGCCAGAAGGTGCGCTACACCTACGAGGCCAATCCTGGCGAGGTCTGGGAGGAAAACGAGTTCTGGATCGAACTCTCCGCGCGCATCGACCCCGACGGCAGCCTGGGCATTCGCCAGTACTTCGAGAGCCCCTACCGTGAGGGGGAGATCATCACCGTCGAGGAGTACTACCGCTGGATCTTCGAGAACAGCGTCCCAGGCCTGCCCGAAGCCGCGGCCAAGGAGGACCTGACGCCGCTGGAGTACATGCGCAAGTATGGCGTGTTCGAGGTCAAGCGAGATAACTACGAGGTGCACGAGCGCGCGCCCACGGGCCTGGAAGACGTCGGGCGTGGCGATCCTCTGCCCGAGGGCTATCGTGTGGACGAGCGGCAGCGCATCGTCGACCCCGCGGGCAACGTGGTGGGCGTCATGGTGGACGGGGAACCCAAACTGGGCTTTGGCACGCCCAGCCGCAAGTTGGAGTTCTTCAGTTCCACCCTGTACGATTGGGGCTGGACGGAACGGGAGTACACCATCCCCTGGCTGCTGAAGAGCCACGTCCACCCCGACAACATCGACCGCGAGAAGGGGGAGATGCTTCTCCTCCCCACCTTCCGCCTGCCCCAGCACATTCACACCCGCAGCGCCAACGCCAAGTGGCTCTTCGAGATCGGGCACAAGAATCCCGTGTGGATGCACCCTGAGGACGCGGCCCGCATCGGCGTGAAGACGGGCGACCTGGTGCGGGTGGAAACGGAGATCGGCTACTTCGTGGACTACGTGTGGGTGACCGAGGGCATCAAGCCAGGGATTGTAGCCGTGAGCCATCATTTCGGCCGCTGGCGCCTGGACAAGGAAAACGGCGTGAATCGCTTCGCGTCCTCCCTGGTGCGCATCGAGGACCAGGGGGAGGGCCGCTTCCGCCTGCGGGTCGTGGAGGAGGTCGGCCCGTACGAGACGGAGGACCCCGACACCGCGCGCGTGTGGTGGCGACACGTGGGCGCGCACCAGAACCTCACCCATGCCGTCCACCCCGACCCCATTAGCGGCGCGCACTGCTGGCACCAGAAGGCCGTGAGCGTGTGCAAGGCCGAACCCGAGGATCGCGCGGGCGACGTCTTCGTGGACACCAGGAAATCCATGGAGGTCTACCGCCAATGGCTCGCCATGACCCGTCCCGCGTCCAAGTACAGTCCCGACGGGACCCGCCGCCCCTACTGGCTCAAACGCCCCTTGAAGCCGACGAAGGAAGCGTATAAAATTAGGGAGCGGTGAATGGAAGGGGACAGGTGTCAGGTAGTTGGATATCAGGTATCAGGTATTGGTAATGGGTGATACCCAATACCTGATACCTTGTACCCTTGTAAGGAGCGGGACCATGAGCGAGCAAGCGAGCACACGGGATTCGGCCCAGTATTTGCGAGTTCTCATTGATGCTGCGCACGCACTGAGCCTGGCCTTAGAGGATAAGGATGTCATCAATGTGATTCTTGAACACGCGAAGCAGGCCCTTAACGCGCGGGCCGCGCTTGTGCGCCTGCTCAGCCCCGACGGTACAGAACTGCTTCTGGGAGGAGCGCTGGGGTTGAGCGAATCATACCTGAAGAAGGGCATCGTCCGCCTGGCGGAAAGTGAGGTGGATCAGCGCGCGCTCAACGGAGAACAAGTGGTCATTCCCGATGTGACCACCTATCCAGGGTTTCAGTACCCCGAGGAGGCCGCGCGCGAGGGCCTGAGGGGCATGATCGTCGTTCCCCTCATGGTGCGCGAGCGCGCGATGGGTGTCCTGCGCGTCTACGTGGACGACACATCACAACTTTCGCCCGCGGATATCTTGTTGGTGGATGCTCTGGCCGACCTGAGCGCGCTGACCCTGGAGAAGGTGCGCCTGATGCAGAGCCTGTGCGCCATCGGCAAGGCGCTGAACAGTTCTCTGGAATTGGAGGAGATGCTCCACCAACTGCTGGAGGCCGTGGTTCAGGAAATGGCCCTTAAAGCGGCTTCCATCCGTCTATTGGACGAGGAGGGCAAGCGGTTGCGCCTGGTCGCCGCGCACGGCCTGAGCGAGCGCTATCTCTCCAAGGGAGAGGTGTTGGTAGAGAAGAGTCCTGTGGACAAGCAGGTGCTCCAGACAGGCGAGGCCGTTGTTCTCTACGATGTGACTACGGAGCCTGGATTTCAATACCCCGAGGAGGCGCGCGCGGAGGGCATCCGTTCGGTGCTGGTTGTCCCCTTGACATTGAAGGATCGCACTCTGGGGGTCATGCGTGTTTACTCAGCCCGCCCGCGCCACTTCACCGAAGTGGGCATCAACTTCCTCTCGTCTGTGGCGCACATGGTGGCACTTGCCATTGAGAAGGCCCAGTTGTACGCGGCCTTGCGCGCGAAGTACGAGGATTTGAAAGTCGATCTGACGGAACTCTACAAATTCCTTGCTCTGGGATAAGAATGATGCTGTTGGCAAACGTGTAGCGGAAGGGGACGTGTTGGGTTTAGGCCCTCACCCCTCACCCCTCGAGCACCGTCGAGAATAACGAAAGCGGCCTGTTTCCCCCTCTCCCCTCTCCCAACCGATTGGGAGAGG
>JALWHQ010000381.1 GCA_026983525.1 Anaerolineae bacterium
TAGGCTCACGCTGGTTGGGACAGGCCATTCGGATTGCAAAAGAGGGGCACCCCGATTGGTTTCAGCCCACAGCCACGGTGGTCTCTTCCCTTTTCGCGGGGTTGCCTCAGTCCGCCCTAACCGTGGGAGAACACGTCACTTGGTGGATGGCCCTGGGCCTGATCTTGCTTTTCCTGCCCTATTTCCCGTACTCCAAGCACATCCACCTGATGATCGCGCCCATCAACTGGATCCTGCGCGACCCGAACCGCCCGCTGGGCGTGCTCGATCCGCCCACCAACGACGGCGCGGGCACGGCCCACCTGCACGAACTGCGCTGGTTCCAACTCCTTGACGCGTACGCCTGCATCATGTGCCAGCGCTGTCAGGATGTGTGCCCTGCCCACAACACGGCCCAACCCCTGAGTCCCGCCGCGCTGGAGATAAACAAGCGCTATTTCCTGAACCAACACCTCGGGGAGTTTGCCGCGGGCACGCTCAACCCGCCTCCTTTGCTCGAAATGGCCATCTCCAAGGAAGCGGTATGGGCGTGTACCACGTGCGCGGCCTGTGTGGACATCTGCCCCACGGGCAATCGTCCTATGTTCGACATCATCGACATCCGCCGTCACCTGGTTTACTCGGGTGACGAACTGGACCCGAACCTGCAGGACGCGCTGCAAAGCCTGATGCGCCAGGGCAATTCCTTCAATAAGCCCGCGCGACGTCGTGCTCGCTGGACCAAGGACCTGGACTTCAAGATCAAGGACGCGCGCAAGGAGCCCGTCGAGTACCTCTGGTTCGTGGGCGACTTTGCCTCCTACGACCCACGCATGCAGGAGAACACCAAGACCGTGGCGCGGCTCTTCCACCAGGCAGGCCTGGACTTCGGCCTGCTCTACGAGGGGGAGCGCAATTCGGGCAATGATGTCCGTCGCGTGGGGGAAGAGGGGCTCTTCGAGATGCTGGTGGAGCACAACATGGGCCAACTGGAGAAGGCCCAGTTCAAGGCCATCGTGACCACCGATCCCCACTCCTACAACGCGCTGAAGAACGAGTACAAGAAGTACGGGCTGGACGTGCCCGTCTACCACTACACGGAAATCCTGGCCGACCTCATCGAGTCGGGCAGGTTGAAGGTGAACGGGAAACTGAGCGATGTGGTGGCCACGTACCATGACCCCTGTTACCTGGGCCGCTACAATCGCGTCACCGAGGCCCCGCGGCGCATTCTGCGCGCGCTGGGCGTGGACTTCCGCGAGATGCCGCGGCACGGGGTGAACACCTTCTGCTGCGGCGCGGGCGGTGGCCGCATCTGGATGGACACGGCCACGGGCGAGCGCCCCAGCGAACAGCGCATCAAGGAGGCGGCCAGCCTGGGCGACGACCTGAAGTATTTCGTGGTCGCCTGTCCCAAGGACATGGCCATGTACAGCGACGCGGTCAAGACCGCGGGGTATGAGGGGAAGATCGAGGTTATCGACATTGCTCAGTTGGTTGCGAGGGCTGTGGAGGGGTAGACGTTACCCGTAATGCGTAATGCGTAATCCGTAAACCCATGTCCAACACGCTTGTGTCTGCTATCGCTAATGCGCTTTTCCCGCGTGTCCGCTCCGTCATCCTGGCATTGGACCGCCAGGATCGGCTGGAGACGGCCCATGATTTCGTGGGATGGTTGGAGGAGGTCAAGGGGGACGAGGGGCAGATAGCCGAGATTGCCGAGCACATGGTGTTGCGCGCGCTGCGCGTCGCCGCGGATCCTATGAACTTCCGCATCTTGCAGCGGCTGGCTCAGGGCAGCAGTGTGTCCTTGCGCGCGCTGATGGACGAGTTGGGGATGGGACGAGTCCCCCTCTATGACCGCGTCAACGAACTCATGCAGGCAGGGTTGGCCGTGCAGGAACTGGAAAGTGACGACGTGCGCGCGACCCCGCTCACCGAGGCGGTCGTGGCCCTGGTGGAGGAGGTGAGGGACACATTGGCGGGGATGATGGGGGAGTGGGTGAGTGATGCGTAATGCGTGATGCGTGATACGTGATGCGTGAGGCGCAATCCGTCAAAGCATCGAGGTGTTGCTGAACATGCATAACCTATCTTTTCCCTGCCCATATTGTGAGTTCACGGGTTCGCGCATGGACATGCACGCGCATTTGGTGCAGAACCACGGGGACGAACTTGCGTGGCGGGTGAACGAGAAATTCGGCTACACCTATTGCGTCGTGACGTGTCCCATTTGCGGGGCGACCCACGAGCAGAACCTGCCCCGCGCGCGTCACAATCCCGAATTCATCGAAGCCTACAAGGAAGAAATCTACATGGTCGTCTTTGACCTGCTGCTCTATCACATGCAAGGTGAGCACGGGTGGGGGAGGAAGTCGCAGGTTGGAAGTTGAGAATTACGGGTTAGACGCACCTTTCGCCGATTTTGTGGGGAAGTTTATGGAATTTGGGGGAGGTGTGGGGTAGTGGGTGTCGGGTATCAGATATCAAGTATCGGATATCCAATACCCAATACCTGATACCCGATACCTGACACCCAACCTCTCATCTTCAATCCATCAAAGGAGGCCCTTATGGCAGAAGTGCGCGGTTGCACCATTCCCGAAGACCTGTACTACTGGCCCGAAAAGCACGTCTGGGCCCGACCTGAGGGCGACGGCACGGTGACCATCGGCATTACCGACGTCGCCCAGAACATGGCGAAGGGCATCATCAATGCCATGCCCAAAGCCGTGGGAAAGAAAGTGAAGCGAGGCCGCAGCGTCGGCACCCTGGAGAGCGGCAAGTGGGTGGGGCCTGTCACCTCGCCCGTAACAGGCCAGATTGTCGCGGTCAACGAGGAAGCCGTGGCGAATCCCAAACTGATCAACGAAGACCCCTACGGCAAAGGGTGGTTCGCGCGCGTCCAACCCGACGACTGGGAGGCCGACAAGGCGCAGATGGTCGCAGCGGACGGGTATATTCAGTTTTTGGACCAGGAAGGGATTGGGTGCGAAGGGTAACCTCGGCGATAGTCGGATACTGAATATCTGATACCTGATACCCAATACCTTGAGATAGCATAGGAGGTTAT
>JALWHQ010000382.1 GCA_026983525.1 Anaerolineae bacterium
GGGTGGGGGTGAGGGCCGAAAGGCCGACACAGCAAGTTTCCGAACGCTCTCCTCTTGCTGAAGGATAGGATGACTGCGCGTTGACAACGCACTATTGTACTGCCTACGGCCCAGAAAAGCCAAAGGGGGCACCGGTGGTTTCCCTACCGGCGCCCCCCTGGCCCCACACCACAGAGGAGGAGACACCCATGCGGAACGCCCTTCAACGTTCCATCTTACTATACGACATAATGGATGCGTTGGATCTGCAAGGGGAATTAGAGATTGGAGATTGGAGATTAGAGATTGGAGATTAGAGATTGGGGGCGGGTATATCTCCTATCCCCAATCTCCTATCCCCAGTCTCCAGTCCCCAAATTTCTCTGAACCCCGGTCGGGTGTTTGTTGGGCCGTGCAACCTGTGGTAACCTCTGCCCCAGCACGTCGTCGCGGGAGGATGGGCCATTAAGATGCCAACGGACGGCCAATGACGGAGAAGCGCAAATCCCTTCTGATTCAACTTATCCTTGTGGGCATTTTCCTCCTGGCCGTTGGGTATCTCGGACGAGTGGGGTGGGCGCTTCGCCCCACGCCGCCGCCAACACCTACGTCCACACCCACGTCGACTCCCACACCTCTCCCTACCCCCACGCCGACACCGACGCCTTCGCCGGCCCGGTTCGACGGCGCGCGAGCGTACGAGCATGTTAAGGCGCTGATGGCCTTTGGGCCGCGCGTGCCGGGCAGTGAGGCATCCGCGCGGGCACGGGCCTACATGCGGGATGTGCTCCTTCGCCAGGGGTGGCAGGTTGTACAAGAGGCCCACACGTACAAGGGCGTTTCGATCGTGAACCTCGTGGCCCGCAAGGGGCGCGGGCCCATCACCATCATCGGCGCCCACTACGACAGCCGCCGCTTTGCCGACCGCGATCCCGACCCCCAAAAGCGAAAGGATCCGGTGCCGGGCGCGAACGACGGTGCCAGCGGTACCGCCGTTCTCCTGGAACTGGCGCGCGTGCTGAAGTGGGACGAGAGCAGTGGCGCGATTTGGCTCTACTTTTTTGATGCCGAAGACCAGGGGAACATCGACGGGTGGCCCTGGTCGGTGGGGGCCACTTTTGCTGCTCAGCAGGCGCCGCGCGCGGTGACCGCCGTCGTCATCGTGGACATGGTGGGGGACAAGGAGCAGCAGTTTTACTTGGAGCGGAACTCCGACCCGAAACTCCGCGCCGAGATCTGGCATGTGGCCGCGCGGCTGGGCCTGGAGAACGTCTTCATCCCCAAGGAAAAATACACCATTATCGACGACCATATCCCGTTCATCAACGTGGGCATTCCGGCCGTGGATATCATCGATTTCGACTACCCCTACTGGCACACGACGGCAGATACGGCAGACAAAGTGAGCCCGAGAAGTTTGGAGCGGGTAGGGTGGGTTGTCCAAACCTGGGTGGAGGAGGGCATTGCGCCCTGAGAAATCCACGGCCGAACGTTGCCTTTGGGAGGTGGCCGTACGGGAAGATTGGGAGGACCTTTCTCCACGCCATGGGACTTTGTCAAAAGTCCAGTAGTTAGGTTAAGATAGCCATCTGGTCTTACACGCGCGCTTCGGTGTACGCGCAAGGACATCTCGAACCAGAGTCAAACACACATGCCGCCATCCCATTCCTCGAACATCCAACACAGACGCCGCATTGCCCGGCAAGGGCTCACCCTTTTCCTCTTACTCCTGGCTTTTGGCGTGCGCGCCTGGCAGTTGGATGCCCAATCACTGTGGCACGATGAGGGACTCTCGTGGTGGTTCGCGCGTGCGCCCCTTCTGCAGACACTAAAAGAAGTGGCGGGCACGGAGCATCCCCCCCTTTATTTCCTTACCCTGGGCGTGTGGATGCGCCTGGCGGGGGATTCGGCCTACGCGTTGCGGTTCCTTTCCCTCATCGGTGGCGTCTTGAGTGTGGTCGTCCTCCTCGCGCTGGGACGACGCTGGCGACTGTATGCGACCGCGCATGTAGCCGCCTTTTTCATGGCCTTGAGCCCCTTGCACATCTGGTACTCCCAGGAGGTGCGCTCCTACGCCTGGTTTTCCATTGTGGGGTTGGCCCTTGCTTATCTGGGGTGGCGGTGGCACACGCGCGGTTGGCCCCGAGACGGATGGCTGTACGGTGCCGCGGCCATCATGGGCCTGTACATCCACACCTTCACCGCGTTCATCCTTGCGCCCCACGCGGGGATTTTCCTGGTAAGCGCGTGGAGGCGGCGACCTCGCCTTGTCGGCATGTGGCGTCGGCTGTGGCCTTTCGGCCTGGTGGGGCTTGCCTTCCTCCCCTGGCTTTGGCCTACCCTTCGACAACTGGGCACAAATCGCACGTACTGGTACTGGGGCTACCTGGATGTCCCCAAGGTCGTTCAAAGTACGGCGCAAGCCTTCCTCTACGCTTCTCTGCTCGAATCCATCCGACCCGTATTTGTACCGCGGTTGACCTTCCTAGCCTGGCTTCTGGCCCTGGTGGGCAGTGCTTACCTCTGGCGCAGGCAGGAGGGGAAGTGGACGGTGGTCACCATGTGGGCGCCGTTGGTCCTCACCCTCGGTATGGCCTACGCCGTGCCCAAGTACGCCCCCCGCTATGTGCTCGATGTCCAGCCCCTGTGGTTTTTGCTCGTCGCTGCGGGGATTATGGCCGTGGTGCACTGGGTGAGCAGCCTTGATGACCCTGTGGTGCCCTGCATGGCGGGGACATTCCTGGCGTTGTTGCTGGCCGGCTATGCAGTTACCGCCTGGGAGGTGCGGGAACTCACGTCCGACCCGCGCGTGGCTCGTCCGGACTTTCGCGGGCCGGTGACCTTTGTCAACGAGAAGGCTCAGCCCGGGGATGCGGTGATCCTGGTGGGCGGGCACATCGAGGCCATCACCCGCTACTATCTCCGCCGCCCGGATGTGCACCTCTACCCCATGCCCAAGGGCCTTCTTCTTGATCTGGGGAACCCATTGCGCTGGGATGAGGTTGCGCCCGCTTTCTCCCGTCTGACCCACCAACACAGCCGCGTGTGGACGATTTTCTGGCAGGAGGATTTGGCCGACCCCCAGCGCCTCGTGTATAGCCTGGCTCAAACCTACTTCTGCCCGGTGATGATGCCCGGCCTGACCGAGGGCGTGGACGTGGGCCTTTACCTGGTCGTGAAGCCGCTCACGCTGCCCGTCCCACCTGTGCCACAGCACCCTATCGGCATCCCCTTCCGCAACGGGCTCGTCCTCGCCGGGTTGGACGCGGCGCGCGTTTTCCCACCGACCGCATCGGTGGATCTGTGCTTGCAAGATCGGCGGAATGGCAACGGCATCCGGGTGGCAGCGGGGGAGACGTTGTACGTTGTCCTTTACTTCCAGGTCACCCAGCCTTTGCCTAATGACCTAACGGGCTTCGTGCACCTGGTCTCCCCGGACGGAGCAAAAGCCTACGCGCTTGCCGACCGCTTGTTAGGGGATTTCGCGTATCCAGCGTGGCGGTGGCAGGTGGGGGAAATCGTGCGGCAAGAATTCCCGCTGCAGATCCCGCCCGAGACGCGGGAGGGGGAGTACGCGCTGGAGGTCGGCCTGTACCACCCCAAGACGTTGCAGCGCGTCGACCCGTTGCCGAAACAGGTGCCGGGCGCGCGCGTGGATGGCTCACGCATCCTCGTGGGTCCGGTGCAGGTGCTCCCCCCGTAGGTTGGGGTGGTGAGTGGGCCCCCTCTATCCCTTTGCAGAGGTCGGTGTCGTCAGTGTTTGCCGCGCTGTGCGGGCCAGGTCGCGAGCCCGCGCGGGAGCATCCCCCACATGCCCGCGCACATCCATCAGGGCGCGGATGTCCTCGGGGGAAAGAAAGCGGAGCAACCGTTCGTCGGACGCCAGGCGTTCCACCAGCGGGTTGGGCTTGCCCTGCATGACCTTGACCCAGGCGGCCATGCTGTGCTCGCGCAGCACCTCGTGCAGCGCCTGGCGGTTGCCCCCTGCTTTCACCGCGGCCATGAGGACGCGCTCGGTCGCTGCGAAAGGCGCGTACATCTCGAGGACGCGCCGGATGCGCTCCGGGTGAATGGAGAGGCCGCGCGCCACGCGAAGGGCCCGGCGCAGCAGTTCGTCCGCGGTCAGAAATGCCTCGGCGATGACCACGCGTCGGTTGGCCGAATCGTCCAGGGTGCGCTCGAGCAGGGAGTGGGCCGCGTTCTCCCACATGACCTCGGGCAGCCGGGCCAGGTAGCGGGCCAGGCTATCCATGTTCTCCGCGTTCACCGGGTTGCGTTTAAAGGGCATGGCCGACGAGCCCACCTGCTTGCGCCCAAAGGGTTCGCTCCATTCGCCCACCAGGGGACTTTGCAGAATGCGCACGTCGAAGGCGAAGCGGTACAGGGTTTGGCCCAGCCCGGCCAGCGCGGTGATGACCCGCCAATCCTGCTTGCGGGGATACACCTGGGTCGTTATCTGAAAGGCCGCGAGGCCCAATTCCTCCAGCGCCCACTGCTCCATCTGTTGAGGCGTTACTCCCGTCCCTTCCAGCAGGAAGGTGTACGCGGCGCGCGTCCCCACAGCCCCCCGAAATCCCTTGCCCCGCAGGGTCGCTCGCACCTCGCGCAATGTGCGCCAGTCCTCAAGCACGTCCTGCAAGGTGACGGCCAACCGATAGCCGACCGTGGTGGGTTCTGCCGGCTGAAGGTGGGTGAACCCCATGCACGGTTCGTCGGCCCAGCGCTCCACCAGGTCGGCCAGGGTCAGGCCGAGTTCCCTCACGCGGTCGAGAATGAGGTCAAGCGCGTCGCGCATTTGCAACACATCCGCGTTGTCGGTAGCGTCGGTGCTGGTGGCCCCCAGGTGGAGAATCCCCCCGCCCACAGGGCATTGTTCCGCGAAGACACGGATTTCGGCCATCACATCGTGGCCGATTTCCCGTTCGATGGCGTGGGCCGCGTCCAGGTCGATGTCGTCCACGTGGGCTTCCAGGTCGGCGACTTGCTCCGCCGTGACCAGTCCGGCGCGCATTTGGGCGCGCGCCAGGGCCACCCACACCCGTCGCCAGAGACGACGGCGGTGCACCTGTGACCAAATCCGCCGCATCTCCGTAGATCCATAACGCCAGGTAAAGGGCGAAAGGTATGTCGTGTGGTCGAAGGTGGTCATTCGCGTTCTCCTGTGGTACACTCAGTTGGTTCTGGGATCCTGCCGAACAATGACCGTGAACCGTGGACGATGGCTGTTTGGTAACAATCGTCTATCGTCCATCGTCTATTGTCTGACTGCCCTACAGGCAATAGTGCAGGCAATAGTGAATGACTTTTGTCCACTCATTTAGAACACCACTCTCCCATAAGGAGGCAACCCATGGCCGACGTATTGGATTATACCATCTACGGGGATGACATGCAGTTGGTGGAGGTGCACCTTGATCCTGGGGAGGGCGTGCGTGCTGAGCCGGGGGCGATGGTGTACATGGATGAGGGCATCCAGATGCAGACGTCCACGGGAGGCGGCATTCTCCAGGGGTTGAAGCGCAAACTCTCGGGGGAGAGTTTCTTCATCACAACCTTCCACAACAGTGTGTCGCGACGCCAGGACGTGGCGTTTGCTGCCCCGTACCCGGGCAAGATCGTGCCGGTGGACTTGAGCCAGATGAACGGGCAGTTCCTGTGCCAGAAGGATTCGTTCCTCGCCGCGGCCGTCGGTATCGAGGTGAGCATTGCGTTTACGAAACGCCTGGGCGCGGGGCTGTTCGGGGGCGAGGGCTTCATCCTTCAGCGCCTCGAGGGCGATGGGTTGGTCTTCCTGCACGCCGGGGGCACGGTCATCGAGCGCGAACTGGGCCCGGGAGAGCGCCTGCGGGTGGACACAGGCTGCCTCGTGGGGTTTGCGCCCACGGTGGATTACGACATCCAGTTTGTCGGCGGTGTGCGCAACGCGCTCTTCGGCGGCGAGGGCCTCTTCCTGGCGCGTCTTACCGGCCCCGGGTTGGTGTACCTCCAGAGTTTGCCCTTCTCGCGTCTGGCCGACCGCATCATGGTGGCGGCCAAATCCCAAATCGGGGAGAAGCGCGGCGTTGCCGGCGTCGGGGGAGGCGTCTTAGGCGGCTTATTGGGCGGTGATACCGACTTCTAAGCGGAGGTGATGATCGTATGCGCAGGTTTCCCCTCTCCATCGTCGTGTCTGTGCAACCGGCCCGATTTGAGGCTGCCACGTTCAAGGGCGACCTGGACGCGAACCTGGCGCAGGTCGCTGCGCTGGGGTATGACGGCGCGGAGTTGGCCATTCGTGACCCGCGGCAGGTGGATGTCGACGAACTGGAGCGACTTGTCCACAAGCACGGTCTGGCCGTCCCGGCCATTGGGACCGGGCAGGCCTGGGGGGAAGAGGGCCTTTCCTTCACCGACCCGGACGCGGAGGTGCGGCGTGCAGCCATCGAACGGGTGAAGAGTCACGTGCCTTTGGCCGCGCGCTTCAACGCGGTGATCATCATCGGCCTCCTGCGGGGCATCGTCAAGCCGGGGGTGACGCAGGAGCAAGCCATGACATGGTTGGTCGAGGCCTTGCAGGAGTGCGCGGCCGCGGCGGCCCCCGCGGGCGTGCGCCTGGCCCTGGAGCCCATCAATCGCTATGAGACGACGCTGATCAACAACGTGGACGAGGGATTAGCCCTCATCGAGCAAGTAGGGGCGGCGAACTTCGGCCTCTTGCTGGACACCTTTCACATGAACATCGAGGAGCCGTCCATTGAGGAGAGCATTCGTAGGGCAGGTGAGCGTATCTTTCACTTCCACGTGGCGGACTCCAATCGCTGGTATCCCGGTGCGGGCCACTTGGACTTCCGCAGTATCCTGGCGACGTTGGCCGAGACGGGGTACAGGGGCTTTGTTTCGGGGGAGTTTCTCCCTCGACCGGATGTGGAAACCGCGGCGCGCGAGGCCATTGCTTATCTGCGCAGAGTGCTTGATTAAGAGAGTGGGGTGAGAAGGGTTTTTCTGGGCGCCAGGCTTCGCCTGGCGCCCAGAAAAACTACCTCCCCGTCTATCGTCGGACGGTACGTCACGTTCGGCGGCGGCGTTCTCGGCGGCGTGCGCGCCGTTCCTCGGCCCCGCCTTCCTTGCCTCCTTCCATTGCCCGCATGGTCATGATCCAGTTGGTGCAATTCTCGTCGTGGCCCATGAGCATGTCCGCGGCGCGAATCGCCAGCAACACCTGGGTGTCCAAGGGATTGGTGATGGCCGATGTCATGCCGCTGGCGATGGCCATGGCCAGGAATGTGGCGTTGACCACCGGGCGGCCGGGCAGTCCGAAGGACACGTTGCTCGCGCCGCAGGTGGTGTTGCACCCCAGTTCCTCGCGCACCATGCGCACGATTTCGAACACGTGCCGCCCCGAGCCCTGTACCGCGCCCGCGGGGAGCACCAACGGGTCGATGAGCACATCCTCCCGCGGAATGCCGTACGACTCGGCGCGTTCCACGATCTTCTTGGCAATAAGGAATCGCTCCCGTGGGTCGTAGAGGATCCCCCGCTCGTCGTTACACAGGCCGATGACCACCGCGCCCTTTTCCGCGACCAGGGGCAGGATGGCTTCCAGCCGCTCCTCCTCACCCGTCACCGAGTTCACAATGGGTTTGCCGGGGGCCACTTCCAGGCCCGCTTTGAGCGCGGGAATGACCGAGGAGTCAATGCTGATGGGAACATCGACCACTTCCAGCACGGCTTGGATGGCTTCGACCATGACTTTGGGTTCGACCTCGTGGGGATTGGCGACACCCAGGCCGGCGTTCACGTCCAGGATCTGGGCCCCTGCTTCTACCTGGGCGATGGCATCCTTTTTCACGCGCTCGTAGTTCCCGGCCAGCATCTCCGCGGCCAGTTTCTTGCGACCACTGGGGTTGATGCGTTCACCGATAATGACGAAGGGTCGGTCGGGGCTAATGACCACGGTTTTCGTGGCCGAACGGACAATCGTTTCCATGGGGGGGTAACCTCCTGTGCTGATCTGGCTTCGTGTTTAAGGGTGTCCCATTTTATTCCCAGATGGGTGAATTCGTCTACACAGCCCCTTTTTGGCGGAGTTCCGCGATTTCTTCTCGGCTGTACCCCAACTCGGTCAGAATCTCCTCCGTGTGCTCCCCCAGCAAGGGCGGTGCTTTGCGATACTGTGCCGGGGTCGCACTGAAGTGGGGAGGGAAGGCCAGCGACTTCACCTCGCCCGCTGTGGGGTGCTCCTGACGGACGATCATGCCGCGCGCTTGCACGTGGGGGTCGTTCAGGGTCTCATCCAGGTGGTAGATGGGGCCACAGGGCACGTTGGCCTCCTGAAGGACGCGCAGCCACTCATCGCGGGGCCGCGTGGCGAAGTGGGGCTCCAGGATGGCGTACAGTTCCTGGCGGTGCTTCAGCCGGTCGGGATTGGTGGCGAAGCGCGGGTCGTCGACCAGGTGCGCCAACCCAATCGCCCGACAAAAGCGCTGCCAGATGGCCTCACTGCCCACCGCGACGATGATGTAGAGCCCGTCGCCGGCACGGAAGGGACGGTAGGGAGTGATGGTGGGGTGGTCGTTGCCCCGCCGGGCCGGGCGTTGTCCAGTCGCGAAGTAGGCCCCTGCCACGTTGGTCATCCAGCCGATCTGGCTTTCCAGCAGGGAGACGTCGATGGCCTGGCCCTGGCCGGTCCGCTCGCGATGGTACAGCGCGGCCATGATGCTGGCAAACGCGTACAGGCCCGCGCTCATGTCGGCCAGGGGCGTGGGAAAACGGTAGGGGTCGTCCGAATCGGCCGGGCCTGTCAGGGCCATGCTCCCGGACATGGCCTGAGCCAGAATGTCATACCCCGGCCGTCCGGCGTAGGGCCCGCTGTGCCCAAAGCCGGTGATGGTCACGTGAATCAGGCGGGGATTGCGGGCCAGACAACTTTCCGGGTCGAGTCCTCGTTTCTTCAGGGAGGACATGCGCGGCAAGTTGGTGATGAACACGTCCGCGGTGTCCAGCAACCGGTGGAGGATGCGCAGCCCCTCTTCTGTTTGGATGTTCAGGGTGAGGCTGCGCTTGTTGCGGTTGGTGGACAGGAAGTAGGCACTCTGGTCACCTACGTAGGGGGGGGCCCAGCGCCGTGACTGGTCCCCCGTCCCTACTCGTTCGATCTTGATCACGTCAGCGCCCAGGTCGCCCAGGTACATGGCACAGTACGGGCCGGCCAGGGCCTCGGTCATTTCGATGACGCGAATACCGCTCAGTATTTGGGGATGTGTGGTGGTCATATCCCTTGCAGCCTCCTATAGCCCCAGCATATCTGCCAGCCAGCCCAGGCTGACGCTTTCGAGCGCCGCGCGCGTGGGCGTGCCCGTCTCCACGTCCCAGCCGTTCATGGCGTAGTACAGATCCTTGGCCCGTTCGATCTCCTCCTCGCTGAGGATGATGCCGTCGCTCTTGCCGCCCTTGAGGGCCTGCTTGAAGAACTTCTTGGGCAACTTGTCCTGGTCGCGGCCGATGCCCTCGCGGGCGTTGAACGCGCGCAGCATGTTCAGACGACGCCGACCCACTTCCAGCAACTCGTGTACGGTCACATTCCACCCCGTCACCGCGCGCATCATCTGCACCAGTTGCTCGGTATCGTACAGTTGCCAGGCGGGACCGTACACGAACTGGCACACGTTCACCGTGTCCATCGCGCTGTACAGCCATTGGGTGACGGTGGCAAAGCGCACCTTTTCGCCATTCAGCACCAGGCGCGAGACAGGGTCCTTGAGATCCAGCGCGGCCATGCGCTCGGGGTAGGCCTTGTACGCGGGGTCGTGCTCGCTGGACTGGTGATCCGCACCGAAGGGGTTGACCGCGTAGATGAGGCCCAGAGAGCGCTTGACGTGGGGCATGTGCGCGGGCACCTCCTGGCCCTTGACCGCGACGACGAATTCCTCGGTGCCGCGGCCGATGATTTGGGCCGCGCGCGCGGACCCCTCGGCCAGGATGTCGCCGAACCCCTCGCGCTTGGCGATCATCTCCGTCATCTTGACCATCGCCTCCGCGTTGCCGAAGCGCAATTCGATGCCCCCCGTGTCCTCGGTGGTGATGAGGCCGTGCTCGAAGCACTCCATGGCCCAGGCGATGGTCGCGCCACAGGAGATGGTGTCCATGCCGTACATGTTGCAGATCTGGTTGGCGTAGGCGATGGCGTGCAGGTCGTCGATGCCGCAGTAGGAGCCGAAGGTGGCGAGGGTCTCGTACTCGGGGCCGCCGTAGCGCGGGTCCACCTTGTACGGGCCCTCGTTGATCTCGACCACGCGCTTGCAGCGAATGACACACCCGTAGCAGGTGTCCCGCTCCTTGAGGATCTCGTTGTACATGCGCTCGCCTGAAATCTTTTCCGCCCCCTCGAAGTAGCCCGACTCCCAGTTGCGGGTGGGCAGGCCGCCCCCCTTGCTCTGGGGCACGACGATCTCCGACGTGCCCAGCAGGGCGAGGCCCGCGGCGTCGGAGGATTCCAGGTTCTGCGCGCCCCAGCGGGAAATCTCCCTCAGCGCTTTCGGGTCGGCCACCTTGGGCCGCCATTTGCTGGAGCCCTTCACCGCGATGGCCTTCAAGTTCTTGCTGCCCATGACCGCGCCCATGCCTGTGCGTCCGTTGGCGCGGTTGGCCATGTTCATGAGGGCCGCGAAGCGCACGCCTTTCTCCCCCGCGGGGCCGACCTGGAGGATCTCCATTTTCTTCTCGCCCAGTTCCTGCTTGATGAGATCCTCCACCTCGCCCGTGACCTTGCCCCACAGGTGGGAGGCGTCGCGCAGTTCGGCTTCGCCGTCGTGCAACCAGAGGTAGACGGGCTTTTCGGCCCGCCCGCGGATGACGATGCCGTCAAAGCCTGCGAACTTGAGTTCGGCGGGGAAGTAGCCGCCGCTCTGGGAATCGCCGATGCCCCCTGTCAGGGGTGATTTGGCCGTGGCGGTGAGGCGCGACTGGCCCGACACGGGCGCGCCCGTCATCGGTCCCGTGGTCAGGATGAGCACGTTTTCGGGGCCGAGAGGGTCCGCGCCCTGGGGGATCAGTTTCAGGGCGTAGTACAGCCCCATCGCGCTGCCGCCCATGTACTTACGGTAAAAGTGCTCATCGGGCGTCTCGATCTCCAGCGTCCCGTTGGTCAAATCGACATGCAGGATACGACCGTGATAGCCGTAGGGCATGGTGGCACCTCCAAAAGATAGGTATCGGGTATTGGGTATCGGGTATCAGGTATCAGGTATCAGGTATTGGATATCGGATACCCGATACCCGATACCTGATACCCTATAGCCCTTGTCCTCATCACTCAACATTTGCTGCGCTCATTCTCAAGACTTGCTCAAATATCTCCACCGCCTCCTCCACCTGCTCCTCCGTCACAATCAGGGGCGGGATCCAGCGGACGGTGTTGCCCCAGGGACCGCAGGTGAGGAGGAGGAGGCCGCGCTCGAAACAGCCTTGGGTAACGGCTTTTGCGATGTCCGTGGCAGGGGCGCCATCGGGGTAGGTAAATTCTACACCAATCATCAAACCAAGTCCACGTACGTCGCCGATGATGGGAAATTGCGCTTGCAGGCGGCGCAGGGCAGCCATGAGTTGTTCCCCGCGCGCCCGCGCGTTCTCCAGCAGTCCTTCCTCGCGAATGACGTCGATGGTGGCAACGGCTGCGGCACAGGCCACCGCGTTGCCGCCATACGTGCCGCCGTGTGTGCCCACCTTCCAGCGTTCCATCAGGTCGGCGCGGGCCGCGATGCCGCTCAACGGCAATCCCGACGCAATCCCCTTGGCCATGATCAGGATGTCGGGCTCGACGCCGCTGTGCTCCAGCGCGAACCAGCGCCCCGTGCGGCCAAAGCCCGTCTGCACCTCGTCGATGATGAGCAGGATGCCGTAGTGATCGGCCAACTCGCGCAGTCCTTGCAGGAACGCGGGGGGCGCGGGCACGTATCCCCCCTCGCCCAGGACGGGCTCCACCAGAAAGGCCGCGGTCTCCTCGGGCGCGGTCTGCGTCTTCAGGATGAACTCCAATTCGCGCAGGCAGAAGCGCGCCGTCTCGTCCTCGTCCCAGCCGTAGCGGTAGGCGTAGGGGAAAGGCGCGAAGAACACCCCCGCCATCAGGGGCTGGTAGCCCACGCGGTAGATGGTCTTGGACGAGGTGAGGGACATGGTGGCGACGGTGCGGCCGTGGAAACTGCCCTGGAAGGCGATGATGTTGGGGCGGCCCGTGGCGTGGCGGGCCAGTTTGATGCTCGCTTCCACCGCTTCCGCGCCCGAATTGGAGAAGAAGAAGCGGTCGAGGGAGGAGGGCACGATCGCGCGCAGGCGCTCGGCCAGTTGAAGGATGGGCAAGTGGCGGACGATGTTCACCTGGCCGTGGAGGAGTTTGGCCGCCTGTTCCTGGACGGCCTGCACCACGCGCGGGTGCGCGTGCCCCGTGTTCGTCACCCCGATGCCGCTGGTGAAGTCCAGATAACGGCGGCCGTCCACGCTGTACAGGTACGCGCCCTCACCCCGCTCCACGACCAACGGGAAGATGCGGCTCCACACGGGGGAGAGCAGGGATTCATCGGGCATAGTGGGAGTTGTGTTGCTCATGGGCCACCTCGGGGTATGCCCTCACCCCTCACCCCTCGACTACTGTCCCCTTCGACG
>JALWHQ010000383.1 GCA_026983525.1 Anaerolineae bacterium
GCCTTGCGGTTGACCCCATACACGAAGTTTACGAACGCTTGATGTGTGGGTGTAAAAGCAGGATCGAAACCCAGGCAGGAACATCCGCCGCCCTCTCCTTCAAGCCGGCCGGGAAGGAGTCGCAGTTTGTATCCTGAGGCCATGACGAAAAAACTAACGATGCGGGAGGCGATAGAACTGGTGTTGCGCGAGGAGGGAGGGCCGCTGCCGATCCCGGAAGTGTGGAGGAGGATCGTCGAGCGCCGCCTCTACCTGCGCCGAGACGGGAACCCTCCGGAAAAACCGCACGTCTATGCCTTCTTACACCAGAGCCGAGCATTCCGTATCGACCGGAGGACCCGACCCTACCTCGTGGGTCTGCCTGGAGAGGCGGCGAGCCCATCGGGGGACGCCAGGGGGCGCACGTTGCCGTCGAGTGGGCCTCGCCGTAGGAAGCGCGACTGGTCCTGGGCCACCGAGGCCAAGGTGCAGGCGCGGGTCAAAGCCTGGCTCCAGTCGCAGGGATGGCGCGTGGTCGAAGAGGCACGGGGGCAAGCCCAGGGGCCCGACCTGGTGCTCGAGCGCGGGGGCCAGACCCTCGTCATCGAGGTCAAGGGCCGCCCTGGGACCCGCTACGCGCGGGGGGCCCAAAAGGGCGAGAAGAAGCGCACCCTGCCCTACCCCCAGATGCGGCACTACTTCGCCGACGCCTTCGTGACCCTGCTCCGGCGGAAGGCGTCCCATCCTGAAGCCAAGCTGGCGCTCGCGTTTCCCGCGGCGACGACCTACCGCAACTTGGCCCGGGACCTGGCCTGGGCGCTGGAAGCCCTGGACGTCAGCCTGTTCTGGGTCGACCGAGATGGCTCGGTGCGAATGCAGCCTCAGGAGGAGGGGGCCAAACGATGAAGTGCAGGGTAAATGACCAAGAAGTCGAGCTCGAGGCCCATCTAAAGCCCCTACCTCGAGTCGAGGACAAGCGTGCGCCTAGCCCTACGATCACCTTCCCTGATCCCGAGGAGCTCTGCCGCAAGTACCGAGCGTTCCTCGAGCGGGTCGACGGCCTCGTCCGCGAAGCGTTGGAAGATCCCGGATCGTTGGTGAAGGCGAAACAGTCCTTGCCTGGGCGGTGGGACTTTTACTACCCCAACTTGAAGTGGGGCAGCGTTGGCGTAGAGCTGGAAGGCCTGACCGAGCAAGAGGTGGGGCAAGGGAAGGGCAAGCCAGTTTTCTCCGAAGACATTTCGATGCTTCGCTTCGTCCCCGAAGGGTGGCCAAGGCCTGGGGCATGAAGACCACCACCCCTGACAGGCCGGCCCCGATTCGCTCTCGGCGTTCCGAGCAGAGAGCAGATTACCGGCACGCCCGCTCGTAGCGCCCACCCCGGTACGTGAACCGATCGACGACCTTTCCACCGTGCCAAAGCAACACGGTGTCTCCGCGGTTGGAGAGGTGACTCCCGTTCAGGATACGCACCACGTAGGTTCCCCGGGAGGCGGTGCCCGAGAGGGGGATGCGAAGCCCATCGTCGTCCCCGACGGCCCAGCCGTCGAGGTGCAACTGGTTTACGCGGACCTGTAGCCAGATCTCCTCCCTGCCGTCGTCGCGGCCCGGTGGATTGAAGACGGCGCACGCGATCCGAAGGGGCAGCTCCTGAGCCCTCCGCTCGAGCTCTTGATACACCGCCCAAATCCCGAGGCTGAGCCGCCGGGCATAGTCCTGAGCGGCCCGGAAGGCCGGAAGATAGCGGGTGTTCCGGCTCCCCACCACGAACACTTCGGCCCACCCGGACCGAACCAACTCGTAGTTGAGCTGGGTGAAGCGCTGGCCCCGGTATTCCCAAGGGGCAGTGCCGGGCACGTAGGCCGTGTAAACCCACGCGAGGAGCCGGCCATACCTGTCCCGCGCCTCTGGGGCTACCTCCAGGTAGACCCGGTTGCCACCCTTTTGGATCAGCGCGGTGAGGGCGGCCTTGGCCTCCCGGCCGAGCTCGAGCTCGGTGGGATCAGCCGACCGCTTGTTGGAGCTCGATTCCGGCGTATCGATCAGGACCAGACGGATCTTCTCTCCCCTTGCCTGGATGGTGTCGCCGTCGTAGATCACTTCGACGGCGTAGGGGCCCTGGAGTGCCCCCTGAACCGGAAGCGCCTGGGGCGATGCACAGGCGGTGAGGGAAAGGAGAAGGACGAGCAGGATGGTACGGATCATGGGTTCACCTCCTTGGGACGGATGCCTGGGAAGCTCCGAGGACTTCGCCGGGCCGAGGTCTCCACTAAATGCGAGGCGCTCAGTCGCTGGCGCCTTCGTGAGCCTATTGCAACGTGAAAGGGAGCTTACAAAGGAGCCCACGAAATGGTTACTTAACTTTTACAAACCCAGGGTTTCGGCTAGGTAAAGAGTTCTGAGGCATCAAAAACACGAAACTTATCATTGTGATAACTATTTACTATAGACTCCAAGTTTCTATGCCCCAGCGCTGATGTGGGATCAAAATTCTTAAGATATAAGGCAAACTTATCAATGCGTAGGATATTAGACAGCTCATTACTTACCCACACAATCAGCATATGGCATAACTGCGGATTGTCGAGATGGGAGCATATCTGCCCCAATGCCATCTCGAACACAGATACCTTTGTAAGGTTCCAAAGCACATTCACATCTGAAAGTAGCTGGAAATACGGGTGGAACACAAAACCATGGTGTATTGCACGCGCTCCTTTGTTTGAGCTGCGACGTGTGCTCACCACTGGAGGGAGATGCCTTTGAAGTTGTCCATAACCAGAGGTGGTAAGGCGAGCAAAAGATTCTTTACTCACGTAGCCGGCGTTCGCCTGCGGACAGTCTTTGATGTAGAAAAATTTCATCTTTCTAAGTAAGGGAGCGATGAGGGCGCGTCCGATTTCCTTTTCTTCGAGGGTTTTAGGCTTTCTATCTGACGAGCAGGCAAATGCTGCATAGCTACGCACTTCGGCTACGCTAGGTGGCAACTTTGCAATAGGCTTATATAGGATGGTGCCGAAATGAAGTGGCCTCCATGGGTTTAGTGAGAGG
>JALWHQ010000384.1 GCA_026983525.1 Anaerolineae bacterium
GCATGCACCTCCTGGCTTACTGCCTGAAGGAGGGCTTCCCTATCCCAAAGGGCTTCTTGCCATCCTTACCAGCCCCATTGACGGCTTGAATGTCTAGGGGAGAGCAAATGTGTACGGTAGTGAGTCGTACACCTTGCGCCATTGTCTTCCATCATAGTGAAAGATGGCAGCCAGCATCGCTGGTGTCTCACCCGTGGCCCAAACGTCGTTGGGGCCGCTTCCCCACACGGAGTCGAAGTAGATGGTAGACATCTGCCCCCAGGAACGGCCGTCGTAGTGCAACATGCCGCCATCGGTGGCCGCGACGAAGATGTCGTCAGGGCCGGAGCCCCATATGTCCACCAGTTCTCCCTCACCCGACGTCTGGTAAACGATGGACCACTCGCTGCCGTCGTAGTGCACGATGACGTGCACATTGTCGGGATATTCGTCTATGTAGCCGACCGCGTAGATGTTGTTGGGTCCGGTGCCCCAGATGCCGCGAAAGCGCACAAGTTCTTCACCGTCATCACTTACCATGGAGAACACGCGCCTCCACGTTTGACCGTTAAAGTGCCAGATAAGCCCTTCACCTGCTGCGTAGAGGTCGTCCCAAGAGGTTCCCCACACTCTGTAGAGATAACTGCTCAACCAGTGAGAGTTGGGCACCTTCTTCGGTAGGGCATAAAGGAGCCATTGCTGTCCGTCGTAAACCAATGCCCTGGGACCGTTGCCCACGGCAACGACGTGGGTGCCATCTGTCCAGATGTCGGCAGCCGAGAAAGGAGCGACCTGCCCGTGTTCGGACCATTGCGAGCCATCATAGCGCGCGATGACACCCTCTCTTCCCACGACAAAGAGGTCGTCTGGTCCGGTCCCCCACAGATCGTAGAGGTAATAGGTGCGGTCGGTGGGTTGCCCCATCTCTTGCCAGGTATGGCCGTCAAAGTGATAGACGGTTCTAAGGGTATCCACAATATAGATGTCGTTCGCCGCGAACCCCCAGATGGCGTATATTTTTTCGCCGGGGAGGGTAAAGACCTGTCTCCACGATCGTCCGTCGTAGTGGAGAACCACGCCCTTGTAATCCGAATACGAATATCCCACTGCGTACACGTCGTCCGGCGCGCTCCCCCACACATCATAGAGGTACGCTTCGGTGGAGGCGTCCATTTCCTGCCAGGTGCGGCCGTTGTAGTAGAGGATAACGCCCTCTTCGCCCACCACGAAGATATGGTTCGGATCACTGCCCCAGATGGCGTAGAGAGTATCAATGACGAGGGGAGTGTTCACGATGGACCAGGCAACACCGTTGTAGTGGAGCACGATGCCAATGCCGTTCGAGGCAAGTCCTACCGCGTACACGTTATTACTCGCGCTGCCCCAGACCCCCTGCAGCAAGAATGAACTGAGCACGGATGGCGGGGACATGGCCTGCCACGAGGTGCCGTTGTAATGCCACAGCGCGTTCTGGCCCACGGCGAAGATGTCGTTCGGCCCCGCGCCCCAGATGTCCAGCAGGAAATTGTTCCCTGGCAAGTTGGTCATAGGCTGCCACGACGAGCCATCGTAGTGGAGGATGGTCCCCACGTCGCCTACCGCGTAGATGTTGTTCGGTCCTGAACCCCACAGCGCGCGCAGGGTGTTCCCCTGGGGCAGGGGGTTGAGCCAGATCCAGCCATTTCCGCCCGCCCCGGCGATGGATATGGGCGGGATGGCAAGCAGCATAATGAGCACAAGGACACACATTGTCTTCATGACGATCTTTCCTTGCATCTTTACTAAGAGGCGGTAGGTATTGGGTATCAGGTATTGGGGATCAGGTATCGGATATGGGGCATTTTGGACGAGGGCACAAGCACCTCGAACATTTCCAATACCCGATACCCGATACCTAAATACCTGATACCCGCTACCCAATACCCCTCACCGCATCACCGCGGGCAGGAACAGCCAGCGGTCACCCCGCACGGCCACCCAGATCTCCGTGCGCACGGTGCGGCCCAGTTGCTCCACCTCCACGACGATGGGGTATCGGCCCACCGCGTCCCAGCCGAACGCGGCCGACGCGGTTCCCTGCCCACTCTGTGGCTCCGGCGACCACAGGTAGGTGACGAAGGGCGCATCCGTGGGCGTCACCACCGCGGTGTAGGTCATCACCTGGCCAGGGGCGAGGCCCAGCGGACCTTCGATGCTCACGTCGGCCACGGGCTGCGCCACGGTGACCGTGAACGCCCCCTGGGCGCTGAGGCCGTCCCCTTCCGCGGCCACGGAGACCACGTTGGCCGTGCCGGGCGCGGCATCCGCGGGGACGGTGAGGGTGATGGGCAGGAGGATGCCCGCGGCCTCGGTGATGGCGACGGTGTGCCGGTAGCCGACGGGCAGCCACCCCTGCCCATCCCCCGCGCTCACCGTCACCGTCAACGGCAGGGACGACAGGCTTTGCAAGGAGAGCCAGGCCGTGGCCTGGGAATCGGGCAGAGCGGGCACTTCCGCGGGCGTCACGGAAAGGGCCAGGCCCGCGGGGTTCGCCAGCCAGTCGCCGTAGTCCACGCCCGCGCTGACCTCGTCGCCCGAGCCGGGGCCTTCGCCGCCGGGGCCGCTGGCGTCGCCCCACCAGTTGTGCCGCGCGTCCACGGTCACGCCCGTGTCCAAGTTGTTCACGCCCAGGCCCTGGTTGCCGCTGAAGGTGTTCTCCCGCAGCACGGGCCGGGAGCCGCCCAGGGAACGCACGCCGTCGCGGCCGTTGTTCACGATGGCGTTGCGCCGCACCGTGGGCGCCGACCCCTGGGTGGCGACGATACCGTCGCCCGCTCCGCCGGAGATCTCGTTGCCCACGATGTCCGCGGTCGAGTTCTCCAGGTGGATGCCGGAGAAGAGGCACCAACTGTTGCGGATGGTGTTGTAGGCCACGGTATCCACGCCCAGATAGGTGTTCACCAGGGTGATGCCGTCGCAGTTGTTGAGCATGGTGTTCCACTTGATGGTGATCTTTCGGGCGTTGGCCGCGTAGACGCCGCTTTCGGGGAAGTTGGTGATGCGGTTGTGC
>JALWHQ010000385.1 GCA_026983525.1 Anaerolineae bacterium
ACCCACGCCCACCCCTGTTCCCGGCAAGGGAGCCGCGCCCACCCCTGGCGCGGGGGCGCCCGCGGTCAAGTGCCAGGGCACCAACCTGGTGTTCAACGGAGACTTCGAGAAGGGATTCGTGATGGGCGCGGTGGGCAAAGGCTGGGGCTGGTTCACCAACGACGCTCGGGCTACCTATGGGTTCTACGATGACACGTGGCCGCCCGTGGTCAAAGATGGCAAACACAGCCAGTTGATCGAGATCAACACGCGCGGCCACTTCCCCACCGACGCCGACCGTATCGCCGGCATCTACCAGGTTATCAAGGGGCTGACGCCGGGTGCTACGTACGAATTATGCTTCTCGGGCATGCTGCGCGAGGAGCCCTTTGTCTCGGGCGAGGATCCGTGGCGGTATGTGGTGCAGTGGGCCGTGGCACCTAACGGCGAAACGGACTGGCGCAAGGTCACTTCGTGGGCCGATGTGCCCTGGACGACGGTTTACCCACGCTCTGCTCCGGGGGACATGCTGGACTATGGCGTGCGTTTCGTGGCCCCGTCGAACACGGTGACCTTGTTCATCCGGGTGTGGAAGAAGTGGCCCACCTCGAACCGGGAACTGGACTTCAACGTGGACAGTGTGCGCCTGGTGCTGGCCCCGAAGGAGGCTCAGCAGCCTTCGGGCGTGTGCTGGTACACGGTGCGCGCGGGCGACACGCTCAGCGGCATCGCCCAGCGCTACGGCACGACGGTCGCCTGGTTGACCCAGACGAACAACCTGGCGAACCCCAACCTGATTTACGTGGGCCAGAAACTGCGCGTGCCCTGCGCGCCCACCGATCCTCCCCAAGTGCGCATTCATGTGGTGCGCCGAGGGGAAACCCTGAGCACCATCGCCGCCAAGTACGGAACAACGGTGAGCGCCATCGCGCGTGCCAACGGCATCACCAATCCCAACCTGATTTACGTGGGCCAGAAATTGCGCATCCCATAGGGGATGCGCGCGCGGGGTCGGACGTGTGAGCGTTCGACCCCGCGCCATATCCTGTTCCCTGGGCACCGCCCGTGAACAAGACCCCATCGATTGCTGAGCAAACCGTCCGAGGGTCGTTCTACACCGTTCTCGCCTCGGGCGTGACCATCATCCTGGGATTTGTGCGCGCCGTCCTCCTGGCGCGCTTTCTTCTCCCCGAGCACTTCGGCACGGTTGCCCTGGCGATGGTCTTCGTCATTTTGGGCAACCGGCTGCGCTCCCTTGGGCTTCAGATCGCCATCCTCCACAAACAGGATGACCATGGCCCTTACTACGTCACGTTCTTCACCCTCCACACCCTGCTCATCCTCATTTCGTCTGTCCTTTACATCGGGATAGCCCCGTTCATCGCCCGCTTTTATCCCGACCAGCGGGAACTGGCCCCGGTAATGGTGGCCCTTATCGTCATCACCGGTGTGGGGGCCATGAATCAGATTCAGGAGGCCCTCCTGCGGGTTCACTTGCGGTTCGACCGCCTGGCGTTGACAAACGTGGCCTCGGCGATGGCCATGTTCCTGGTGGCCCCGTACCTGGCCTGGCGCGGGTGGGGAGTGTGGAGTCTTGTGGCCCAGGAGGGAAGTGGTATCCTGATGCGGGCCATCTTGGTGTGGGGGCCGTGGCGCGTCGGAGCCGTTCGCTTTGGCGTGGACAAGGGAGCGGCCCGCTGGTTGATTCGCTTTGGCGCGGCAAACTGGGTCGGCGCCAACACCAATTATGTGCTGGAACGCTTCGACGACTTTTGGGTGGGGACAGCGCTTGGCAACGTGGCCCTGGGGTTTTACAACCGGGCGTATGAGTTCGCCCGTTACCCGCGGCGGCTCATTGCCACTTCCTTGGTTACGGTGATGACCCCGGTCTTCGCGCGACTACAGGACGACGCGGTTAACCTGAGCAAGGCCTTCTTCCGGGTAATGAGCCTGCTCGTGCGCGTTGGGCTTGTCGTTGGCGGGCTAATCCTCCTGCTCACGCCCGAGTTCGTGCACTATGTGCTGGGGCCGAAGTGGGATCCGATGATCCTGACATTGCAGTTGATGACCCTGTACATGGTGCTGGACCCCCTGGTGATCATGAGCAGCAACCTGTTCTACGCGGTGGGACAGCCCGAGGTTGTCGCGCGCGTGCGTCTCGTGCAACTCGGCTTTTTCGTTCCCGCGGTTGTGGGGGGAGCAAAGGTGGCGGGCATCAACGGAGTCGCCCTGGTCGCGGACTTCATGCTCCTCATTGGACTCTTGCTCAACCTGAGGCACGCGCGACACGTGGTCACCTTTTCCCTCTGGCGCATGGTGGGGTGGCCGCTGGTTGCTGCGGGGACAGGGGTGAGTCTCCCTCTTTTGCTCATCGGACCCAAGGTGCTTCTCACGCCGCAAGTGGGGTGGCCGCTCATTGCCAAGGCGGTGCTTTTTGTGGGCGCGTTTGGGGCCGTTCTTCTCGTTGGGGAGGGGCGAGAGGTTGTCACCCTGGCGCGCTACGTGTACGGCATTGCGCGCAAACGGCGACAAAACACGCGGGGGTGACCGAGGCCGGTCACCCCCGCGTCGTTCATGCTCAGGCTCGTACACTCAAGCGGCGTAGGCCCACGCCCAAGGCCAGGGCCAGCCCACCCAGGAGAATGAGCACGTAGGTCACGGGGAAGGCGCCACCCGTAGTGGGCAAGACGGCCGCGGTGTTGAACGGCACGTTCACAACCTTGCCCCCGACCTTGACCGGCACGTCCGCGCCACCCGGGAACTCAAAGGTGCCCATGGTGCCCCGATCCACGTGGAGCATGGCGTGGAGTCGCGGGGTAGCCTTCGCGGTGTCGATGCTCACGACCACGTTCAGGTTCTCCCCCGGCTGCACCTGCGTCATGCCCAGGATGGGCCCGGGCTTGCCATCCTTGTCCGCGTGGATGACGATCCAGCCGGGCTCGAAGGCAACGACGCGCGCCACGGTCACCGTCCCGTTCTTCACGGCCTGGTCGCTCACCTCGACCTTGGGGGCATCGGGGTGGACGACGAACCACACATCCCTCACC
>JALWHQ010000386.1 GCA_026983525.1 Anaerolineae bacterium
GAGCACTTCTTCCTTGCCCTCCGCGCTCACCGTGACCTTCACGCCCGCGTCGGTGACGTCCACTTTCTGCACGGGCGCGTTGACCCGAAAGCCGATGCCCGCGCGCTTGAAGGCCTTCTCCAGTTCGCGGCTGACCTCTTCGTCCTCCAGGGGGAGCAGGTGAGGCAGCCTTTCGACGATGGTCACCTTGACGCCGTAGTTGTGCCACACGTAGGCGAACTCGACGCCAATAGGTCCCGCGCCGATGATGATGGCGGACTTAGGCAGGGTGTCCTGGACGATGGCCTGGCGGTAACTGAGGACGCGGCGGCCGTCGATTTCCACGCCGGGGATGGAACGGGGCCGCGCGCCGGTGGCGATGATGACGTTGCGCGCGCGCAGCACCTGAGTGTTCCCTTCCTTGTCGGTCACCTGCACCTGGTCGGGCGCGAGAAGAAAGCCCGTGCCGTAATGCACGTCGATCTTGTTCTTCTTCATCAGATACTCCACGCCCTTGACCAGGCGGTCGACCACGCGGCGGCTGCGCTTGACCGCCACTTTGTAGTCCAGGCGCAGATTATCGAAGGCGATGCCGAAATCCTTGGCCCGCTTGGTGAGAATGTGGGCCAATTCCGCGTTGCGCAACAGCGCCTTGGACGGGATGCAGCCCCAGTTCAGGCACACACCACCCAGGCGTTCCCGTTCCACAATCGCCGCTTTCAACCCCAATTGGGCGGCGCGTATGGCCCCGACGTATCCACCAGGACCTCCACCGATGACGATGACGTCATATGTTTGTCCGTTCATTCATGCCTCCTGTCTTTGTGGCCTGTAATAGAAGGAAGGGAAATCAGGTCGCGTGGGCGAACGTGGTCAGCCCACAGGCTATGTTACCACATATCCAACGTGCAGATGGCTTCCGCGTGGTGACGGGGCTCTCGTAAGCGCCACGCCACACCCGCTCCGACCAGCATGACCAGTGTGGCCGCCCAGAAAACGGTCGTGTAAGGGACGTGTTGGATGAGCGCGCCTGCCACCAAAGGAAACAGGGTAAAGGGTGCAAGCAGCGTATCGCGCAGGGCGACACACGTTGGGCGGACTTCTGGAGGCGCAATCTCCAGCAAGAAATTGCCGAACCCCAGTCGCATTCCGCTTAGCGTGGCCCCTAAGAGGACAAATACCAGCGTGTACAAACCCACATGCACCAGCGGAGCGCCAAGCGCCACAAGGGGTGCTCCTCCTCCAGCCAGGGCAACGCCGATAACCACCACCCGATTTCCAAATCGGTCACCCAGCCATCCCCACAGGAGATTGGACAGGGCGGCCCCCGCCATTTGTGCAGACACGAAACTGCCGATCATGCCCGCCTCGACCGCGAGCACGTTGCGCGCGTAGACAACGTAAAAGGGCGCGAGGGCCAGTCCAACCATAAGTAAAGATTGCCCGATGAGCAGGCGCCGAAAATCCTGGCTGGAACGGAGCAAGACCCGTGCTCTGGCGAGCATTTCACCCCAAGAGCGGGCTGGGCGCTGGACGGGATATACAGGTTCTTTGATAAGGGCAAAACCCGTGAAGGCAACCGCGAGGACAACACCGCTGAGCAGGAAGAGCACCGTGTAGTTGGTGGGGAAGGGAAAGCGGGCCTCATCCTGCAAGATGGCCCGAACAACAATGCCCGAAGCGATGGCCAGGGCAAAACCCAACATGTTGCGCGTGCCCATGAAACGCCCACGGCGCTCTGCGGGAATGGCGCGGGCGAAGATATCCGCGTAGACCACGGTCCCCACGCCTCCAGCCAGGGAAAACACCAGCACCAGGCTGAGAAATGCGGCCACGACAACATCGGGTCGCGTCAGCCCGTAACGGTAGGTAAGCCATGCCAGGACAACCCACGAGATCCAGCGCACGGTAATGACACCGAGGAGCACGGGCTTCTTGCGTGGCTTCCCTTCTACCCAGTAGGCGGCGAAAAGTTCAGGAACGACTTGGCCCAGACCAATGAATGCTGCCATCAGGCCCACGGCGACTTCGGAACCTGTGAGCGCGCTGACAAACGCGGGGAGCACGGTGTTCGTGTCCACGAAGGCCGCGGACGCGCGAAAGAAAACGCCGTGCACCAATCCAGCAATGAAGTTGCGGCGATAGTAACGTTCGACTGTGGAGTTGAATTCCTCAAGGGCTATTGACGAACTGGTCATGCCACCGTCATCCATTGGGCTTCCACTTGTGGTCCCCCGGGTTTCTCTCCTTAGCGCCAAAACAACATGGAGAGGGGCGACGGCATGCGTCGCCCCTTCGAAGTCATCGCATTGTAAGCCAAGACCGCCGAGATTTGCCATCTCTCGGAGGTCTATGGAGAACACCTACTCCTCCGGCCATTCTTCCAGCGCGCGCTTGACCGTGGCCAGGAATTTGTCCGCGCCCGCGCCGTCGATGACGCGATGGTCGAACACGAAGGACAAGTATATCATAGGTCGGATGGCGATGGCATCATCGATGACGACCACGCGCTTCTGGATGGTGCCAAAGCCCAGGATGCCCACGTTGGGCTGGTTGATGATGGGCAGGCCAAAGAGGCTGCCGAAGACGCCGTGGTTGGTGATGCTGAAGGTGCTGCCCGCGAGTTCGTCGGGCAGGAGTTTGCCCGCCCGCGCGCGCTCGGCCACCTCGTTCACCTTGCGGGCCAGCCCGATGAGGCTGTACTCGTCCGCGTCGCGGATGACGGGCACGACCAGTCCGTCGGACACGGCCACGGCCACGCCGATGTGGTAGCGCCGCTTGAGCACGATGGCGTCCTCGCGGAAAACCGCGTTCACCTCGGGTACGGCCTTTAGGCCCGCGATGGTGGCCATGATGAAGTAGGGCGTCAGGGTGAGGCGCACGCCCTGGCTGGCGAACGCGTCCTTGTGTTTCTCGCGGTGGGTGAGCACGCGCGAAAGGTCGGCCTCCATGGAGGTGGCCGCGCGCGGGGAGGTGAGCACGCTGCGGGTCATGTGCTCGGCAATGGCCTTGCGCATGCGGGAGAGGGGCACCACCTCTTCCTC
>JALWHQ010000387.1 GCA_026983525.1 Anaerolineae bacterium
CCAACTCTTCGCCCCCACCGTGGAAGAGGAAATCGCGTTTGCCCCGCGCAACCTGGGCATGTCCCCATCCGACGTGGCCGCCCGCGTGGAGGAGACCCTGGTCCTGTTCGGCCTTCAGGACGTGGCCCGGGTTCCCCCGGCCATGTTGGGGTTCGGCCTGCGGCGCAAAGTGGCTCTGGCCGCGGTCGTCGCGGCGCGGCCGCCCGTGCTCATCCTCGATGAGCCCACCACAGGGCTGGACGCGCTCTCCGCGCGCGAGGTCATGGCCCTGGTGGCCGCCCTGCACCGTGCCGGGCACACGATTCTGCTCATCACCCACGACATGCGGCTGGTGGCCGAGTGGGCGCCGCGCACCATCGTCATACACGAGGGGCAGGTGCTGTACGACGGGCCCACGCGTCCCCTTTTCCAGGAGGAGGAAATCCTGCACACCGCCCACCTGACGCCTCCACCCATCACGCGGCTGGCCCAATCCCTGGCCCGGTTCGGCTTTCCACCGGACGTGCTGACCGTGGAGGAATTCGTACACACCTTTGTTCAGGGGGAGAAGGGACGGTGAGCGTTGCCTTCGATTTGTTCGTGCCCGGACGTTCCTGGTTGCACCGCCTTGACCCTCGGGTGAAGTTGGGCCTCTCCCTGGTCATCACGCTCATGCTGTTCCTGTGGCCGGTACCCGTGGTCATTGCGCCCACGCTGGTGGGGTTGCACGTCCTCCTGTTTGCCGTGGGGGTTCCGTGGGCGCGGGTGCGTTGGGCCTGGCTGATGATGCTCCCGTTGCACGTCATGGTGCCCCTGGCCTGGTTTCTGCTCCAGCCTGTGGGTCCGGTGTTTGCGGCGTGGGGCCCCTTCCGCCTGTCGTGGGGAGGGGCCTGGCATGGGCTGTGGGCCGTCCTCCGGCTGGACGCGCTGGCCTTTGCCGCGTTCCTCTGGCTCTTCACCACCGACCCGAGCCAGATTCTGCGCACGTTTCTCGGCTTGCGGTTTCCTTATACCCTGGCGCTGATCCTGGCCCTTTCCATTCGCTACCTGCCCACCGTGGCCGGGCTCTACGAGCAGATTCGGGACGCGCAGGAGGCCCGCGGGCTCGTATTGGACGAAGGGCCGTGGATACGTCGGCTACGCGCGCGTTTGCCCATCCTCGTTGCCGTGGTCATTGCCACATTGCGTCTGGCCCAGTCCCTTGGCTGGACACTGGAGACGCGCGCGCTGGGGACCACCCTTCCGCCCGGTCGCCATCGCACCACCTGGCGTCCCCTGCGCATGACACGTATAGATTGGGTGGTTTTGGGCATTCTGCTGTTTGCGGTTATGATCATGGGAGCGATAAAGATGTTCAATCCCTAAGGGCAGCAGACTGGTTGACTGACAAATCCATATGCGTTAACGGGCCGGTTGTGGAGGGCGGGAGGAGGGGAGGTTTTTCTGGGCGCCAGGCTTCGCCCGGCGCCCAGAAAAACCCTTCTCCCCCCACCCTTCCCGTACGGCCACCTCCCAGGGGCAGAGTTTTGTCAGTCAATCAAGGGCAGCAGAGGTTAGTTTGCATGGGCACAGGTTGACGATAGACCATCGTCTATCGTCTATCGTCTATCGTCCCTTATTCCGAGCAACTTCTGCCCACATGTCTACTCTCGTGTACCTTGGGGATTGGTGAACGGGAAAAACTCCATATCAGCAGGCGTTACGGAATCCATGACCCAGAATCGATCGGCGGCAGCAGCAACCTGGCACTATCTGGCCACGGTAGACGTCAACGAAGGGCGGTATCGCGAAGCCCAAACGAAGTTCCGCATGGCCCTGGCCATCCAGCAGGAGATGGGGGACGTGTACGGCGAAGCCAACACGTTTGCCAACCTGGGGGCTCTGGCTGCGGAAATCGGGCGTGCGGACGCGGGGCTGCGCCTGTTCGTCATCGGCGTGCTTCTCATGCGCGAAGTGGAGCATCCCCACTTGCGTGAGGTGGAGCAGGCCGTGGAACAGTTGGCGTACAGTCTGGACTACAGTGAGGAAGAGTTCACGGAAGCGGTGGAAGAGGCCATCGAATCCTACCAGTTCGACCAGGGGTGGGGGCTCATCGAGGAGGCCTTTGATGGCATGACCTCACTGGCCCATTAATCCCCTGACCGGAGGAGGCACCCATGAGCATGTTCCCCAAACTTTTCATCCCGGGCCCCACCAACGTGCGTCAGGAGGTCCTGGCCCAACAGGCGTTGCCCATGATTGGGCATCGCACGGATACGTTTGAGGAATTGTTCGCCCGCGTGCAGGGCAAATTGCGCCGCCTCTTCTACACCCAGTACCGTGTCTACGTGGTGGCCTCCTCGGGCACAGGCCTGCAGGAAGCCGCCATCCGCAACGGCGTGCGTCGTCGGGTGCTCAGCATGGTCAACGGCGCGTTCAGCGACCGCTGGTACAAGGTCGCTGTGGGCTGTGGCAAGGAGGTGATGCGCGTAGACATTCCCTGGGACAAGGCGGTGAAGCCCGAGGATGTGGTCGCAGCCATCGAGCAGCACGGCCCCTTCGACGCGGTGACCGTCGTGCACAACGAGACCAGCACGGGCACCATGAATCCCGTCGGCGAGATCGCGGCCGCGGTGCGCCAGGTCGCGCCCGACACCTTCGTCTTCGTGGACGCGGTCTCTTCCCTGGGCGGGGTGAAGATTCCCGTGGACGAGTGGGGGCTGGACGTGTGCCTGACCTCCTCGCAGAAGGCGCTGGCCCTGCCGCCCGGGTTGGCCCTGGCCGCGGTGAGCGACCGCGTGCTGGAACGGGCCAAGGAAGTGGAGGGCCGCGGCTGGTACTTCGACTTCCTCCTGCTGGAAAAGTACCTGCAGCGCAACAACACGCCCGCCACCCCCGCCATCTCCCTTATCTGGGCCCTCGACCGCCAGTTGGACATCATGTTCGCGGAGGGGCTGGAGAACCGCTTCGCACGACACGCGCAACTGGCCGAAATGACGCGTGCCTGGGCGCGCGAGCATGGCTTCGACCTCTTCCCCGAACCC
>JALWHQ010000388.1 GCA_026983525.1 Anaerolineae bacterium
CCCTTGACGCGGCTGTAGTGGAACCAGTGGGGGGTGCCCCAGGTGTAGACGTCGCGGCGCGGGTCGTCGGGCGCGAAGACCTCGGGCGCGCGGATTTCGAAGTCGTACGCGTCCGTCGGGTAGCGGATGGGTTCGAAACGCGGCCCCGCCTCGAGGACGACCACCTTCAGGCCGGCCTCGGCCAGTTCCTTGGCCAGCACCGCGCCCCCTGCGCCCGAGCCGACGATGCACACGTCCACGGGTTCAGGTTGTCGCTGGAAGAAGAAGCGCCAGTTGGGCATGGGTTAGGGTTGTGTGTTGTGTGTCGTGCGTGATGCGTGATGCGTGATGCGTGATGCGTAATGCGTAATGCGTGATGCGTCGTCCATCGTCTATCGTCTATCGTCTATCGTCCATCGTCCTCCATTGTCTATCGTCGTCGTAAGGTCGGTGGGCAGTCGTCGATGATGTTCCAGTCGCCGCGCGCGCCGTTCCAGTAGCCCAGGGGTTGGGGGGGGCCGTCGTAGGCGAGGACTTCCCACATGCGCGGGTGGGAGTACACGGCCTCGAACACGTCGTCGCGCACCAGGTCGAAGAAGAGGACGCCCACGCCAAACCCGAACAGGGTGGTCATCAGCCGATCCCAGTAGCGCCACGCGCGGCCCAGCAGTCCTCCCGCGGGCCGCCGCCACTCCGCCAGCGAGGCGTCGATGGCCTCCAGCAGTCGCTGCTGCCGCGACCGATCCAGGTCGATGAAATAAGTGCCTGGGCCGTACATCTCGGCCGCGGCCTGGTCGAGCCAGAGGAGCCCCTGGCGGTACCGCTCAAGCATGGTCGAATCCCGCTTGAGGCGATCCTCGATACGTCGCGCCGCGTCCAGGTCGCGCGCGCCCGGGCCGTGCTCGTCCGCGGGCACGATGAGGTCGGCCAGGGCCTCGAGGGTGGCGAACTCGTGTTCGGTGAGCACGCCGCCCGGCCGCCGCGCGCGCGGGGGCTTTACGCTGGCTACCTTCCAGCGGTGCCAGCCCAGTTTGCCCAGCACGGCCGCGACAAGGCCGCCCAGGCCCAGCCCCCCGATGCGTTTGAGAAACTGGCGTCGTGTCCACATGGGAAGTGAAGATTTCAAATTCAAAAGTGAAAATGATTCAATGATTCAAGGCATTCCTTTAGGTTAATGGCCCTCGTTCTCCCATTTTCACTCTTCACTTTTCACTTTGCACTTTTTCACCTTGCACTTTGCAAAAGATTGCGCAGTGCTGCTTCCAGGGTGGGGAAGCGGAACGTGTACCCTGCCTCGAGCAGGCGGCGCGGGATGGCGCGCTGGCCGGTGAGGAGGGCGTCGGCCATTTCGCCGAAGAGCAGGCGCAGGGCGAACGCGGGCACGGGCAGAAAGGCAGGGCGTCGCAGGGCACGGCCGAGCGCGCGCGCGAACTCCTTCTGCCGCACGGGATTGGGCGCGGTCAGGTTGTAAGGGCCGCGGGTGGCTTCGTTCTCGATGAGGAACCGAATCGCGCCCACCTCGTCCGCGATGTGAATCCACGGGAACCACTGGCGGCCGCTGCCGAAGGGCCCGCCCAGGCCCAGGCGGAACGGAAGCAACATGCGGCCCAGCGCCCCCCCCTCGGGCGTGAGCACGATGCCCGTGCGGATGATAACGCGGCGTACTCCTTGTTCTTCCACGGCCGCGGTGGACGCCTCCCACTCCACGGCCACACGCCCCAGAAAGTCGTCGCCAGGAGGTGTGTCCTCGTCTACTTCCTCGTCCCCACGGGGGCCGTAGTAGCCCACTGCGGAAGCCTGGACGAGTACGCGCGGTTTATGGGACGCGGCGGTGATGGCCTCGGTGACTGCACGGCCCGCGTTCACGCGGCTCTCGCGGATGCGTCGCTTGCGCTCCGCCGTCCAGCGCCCCGCGGCGATGTTCTCCCCGGCCAGGTTGACGACCGCGTCCGCGCCTTCCACCAGGTGGCCCCACCCCTCCGCGGTGTGCCCATCCCACCGTTCCAGGCGCGCGCCCGCGGGCATTCGCTCTCGATACGCGTCGGGCCGTCGGCTGAGGACGATGACCTCGTGGCCGTCCCTGAGCAGGTCGGCCACCAACGCCCGCCCAATGAGACCTGTACCACCGGTGATGATCACACGCATGGTGTTCCCTTCCAATCTCCAATCTCCAATCTCTAATCTCCAATCACTGACGAGATTGGGGATCGGAGATTAGAGATTATTGCTCAACCCGCTTGAACACATAAATCCACGGATGGTCGAACAGCCGAAACGTGAGTTCCGCGTTGTCGTCGATGATGCGAATGCCCAGGAATTCAGGGTACACCTTGAACGTCTTGATGAGGCGGAAGCCCAGTTCCCCGTTGCGCAAGCGGGTGTAGAACTCGTGCTCCACAGGGAACAGGTCGGGTAGTTCCAGGTAACGCCCCATCCACGTGTCACTAATGATAATATAGTCCACCCCTTCCAGGCTACTGTAGAGTTCCTCACGTACCTGATCAGGAGGCGGCGGAGTCGGGTTGAAGAATTGAGGATCGGTTTGCTCCACCTGTCCGTAATGGTCGAGCACTTTGATGCGGTATTGGGGCATTTTGTATCGGGTGGGTAACTGGTTGAACTTGAGGGTGGAATCTCGCTCGACCAGGATGGTGCTGCCGGGCGGGATGTTCTCGCGGATCCAGCGAAGGGCCTGGAGGCGCGTGTCGGGTTGGCGGTAGATGTTCATGTACGCCAGCGCGTAGAAGGTGGTGGTCACCAGCGTGACGGCAATGAGCGCGCGCGCCAGCCACTTTCTCCAGGAAACAGGGTGCGATGCCCAGGGCACGAGCCAGCGCGCGGCGAGCAGACTGAGGAAGGGCAGCAGGGGCAACACGTAGCGCACGAACTTGGCATACCACGAGCCCACGATCAGGCCGTAGGGAATGACCCAGGCGAGCACGAGGAGGTCACGCTTGTCGCCCAGCCACGCCTTGCGAATGCTGTACACGAGGCCGATAAGCGCCACCGCCTCGAGCGCAGGACCCAGGCCCCAAAAGATGGTGTTGGTGATGAGGTAGAGGTAGGGGAGGGTGTGCTCGAAGTGCATGGTGTAGAAGGGCCGGTAAGCCCCGCGCACTACATCGAACTGGGTGGCGAGCGCGTAGTTGGCGTTGCGTGCCCAGTAGTTGCGCGCGTCCACAATCGGCCAGGGGTTGATAAGGAGGAACAAGCCCAGGGCGATGCCGAGCATCAAACCCAGCCGACGGTCGAACGCGCGGCGCACGTCGATTTTGAAGGGACGCAGGGAGAACGCGCCCACCCGCAGCAGGTGAGAAGTCACCAGCGGCACCAGCAGGGGCAGCCCCGCGGCCTTGGTAGATAGGGAAAGCCCCGAAAGCGTCCCCGTGAGCAAGTAATCGCGACGGCGTCCCTCCTGGAGCACGCCCGCGGCAAAGGCCATCGCCAGCACAGCCCAGAACACCATCATCGTGTCCACCGCGTAGAAGTGGCTCTCCCGCAGGGGGGAGACGGCCACGGCCAGAAATGCAGCCCCCAGCAGCCCGATTTTGGGTGACCAGAGGCGGGTGCCAAGAAGATAAAGTGCGGGTACGGTCAGAGTGCCCAACGAAGCCGAGATAAGCCGGCCGATGAGCATGATAGGGGCTGAGTCGATGCCGAAGGGGTTGCCCAGCGTGTCCACTAACCATTCGGCAAACCGCCAGGTAATCCAGAGCACATAGAAAGGAAGGGAACCATAAGTGGAAACTTGGGGATTCCATGAACCCGTCTCCCTGAAGCGTTGATCCAGGCGTTGGGTCATCGTAAAAACGAAGGACTCATCCCCGTGGAAGGAGTAGGGGTATCCCCACCAAAAGCCGTAGAAACGAAATCCTGCGGCCACCAAGGTGATGCCGACAAGCAGCCAGCGATACCGGTTCATTCTAAAGCCTAAGATTTGGCGCATAAGGCAGTGTTCGACTCTCTGGGTGTTGGTTGCAGTTCAGTATGCTATGACGTGCCCATTTTCGTCTTTGAGGATGGGGTTGTCAAAAAACGCGTGGTAGTCTCTCCGTTTTATGTTGGGTTGCTTAAATGGGAGGGTTGAGGTATCCTAATCTGTAAGGTGGGGATATCAGGCAAGGGAACATTATGCGCACGTTCGGGCGTCTTCAGTTGGTCATCCTCATTGTGTTTCTGTTCGTGATGGGGCCTCCTCTGCGTGCCCAGGGAGAGCCCACGCGTCCCTCTGTTGTTGTGCTCACTTTCAAAGGCCCCCTAAGCGGCATCCTTGTGGATTACATTGAGCGGGGTATCGAGCGGGCTGAACAGCAAGGCGCAGAAGCTGTGGTCATTTTGCTGGATACTCCCGGGGGCAGTATAGATTTGATGGATCGCCTGGTACAAGCTATCATCAACGCGCCGCTCCCTATCATCGTATTTGTTTATCCTCCCGGCGCGCACGCCTCCTCCGCGGGCACATTCATCACACTGGCAGCACACATTGCGGCCATGGCGCCCAACACGACCATCGGCGCGGCCAGTCCGGTTGGCCCCGGTGGTCAGGAAATTCCCGAGACCCTGCGCAAGAAAGTGGAGAACACGCTGGCCGAGGATGCGGAGCAGTTGGCGGCCAAGCGGGGAAGAAAGGCCGCCGAGTGGGCACGCAAGGCCGTTCTGGAGGCTGTTGCCGCCGACGCCCAGGAAGCCCTGGAATTGGGGCTCATCGACTTGATGGCCGGCGACTTGAACGAACTCCTGCAGAGAATCGACGGGTGGGAGGTAGAGGGAGCGTTTGACACGCGCGTCCTTCACACTGCCAACGCCCAAATAGTAGAAATGCCCATGAGTCCCCTTGAGGACTTCCTGAACCGCATCATCACTCCCAGCCTTGCACTCCTCCTTATCACCTTGGGGGTACAGTTGCTCCTGGCTGAGTTTTCTCAGCCGGGCGGGTATGTGGCCGGCATTGCCGGTACTATTGCGCTGATCTTGGGCATCTACGCGCTGGGCGTGTTGGACGCGAATTATGCCGGCTTGGCCCTCATTGCGCTTGCATTTGTCCTCTTCATTTTGGACATCAAAGCCCCGACCCACGGAGCTTTGACTTTGGGAGGCATTATCACCTTCATTGCCGGGGCAGCACTGCTCTTCTACCAACCCTTTATGGAGATTCCCTGGAAGACGATAATTGCCCTGGCACTTTTGACGGCAGGCTTCTTTGTCTTTATCATTGCAAAAGTCCTTCGCGCGCAGAAGCGTAAGCCCTGGACGGGCATCGAGGCCCTGGTTGGCAAAGAAGGGGAGGCCCGTACGGACTTGAACCCCACGGGCCTGGTATATGTGGATGGCCTATGGCAGGCCGAGGCCGAGGATCCCCCTATCCCGGCCGGAAGTAAAGTGATAGTGGTGGGCCATCGGGGGCTTCGATTACGGGTACGCTCTGCCCGCTCTGGGGTTTCTTGAGAATGGTCTTCAGCCCCTCTTCTTGCCCCTAATGCAACGCGCCCATCCTCGTTTTTCCCTTTTCACCCTTGACTGGGTATTCTGGGCCTTTGACAAACGGCCGCCGGCCGTGAGTTAAGAGAGGTGAGTGGGGAAAGAAGGAAGAAAGAGAACAATATGTTGTGGCTCGGCTTCTCCGAGCCACAACATATTGTATCCCCTTTTTCCCTCTTCCCTTTTCCACGCCTCAGGGCTTTGTCAAACGTCCAAATGTATTGCTTATGGGAGGAGATAAAGCATGAGGGAGAAGAAGATACGCGTGGGGGTGCTGGGTGCAACCGGCGCAGTGGGCCAGCGCTTCATCCAGTTGCTGGCCGACCATCCCTGGTTCGAGATTGGCGTCCTTACGGCATCAGAGCGTTCTGTGGGCAAGCCTTACGCGGAAGCCGCCCGCTGGATTCTCGATACCCCCATTCCCGAGGGTGTCCGAGATATGGTGCTGGTGGATACTACCCCTGAAGCGGTCGGAGATCGCTGTGACATCGTGTTCTCTGCCCTGCCCGCAAGCACCGCGCGCGAAGTTGAGCCCGCGTTTGCTGCCGCGGGCTTTGCCGTGTTCTCCAACGCGTCCGCATTCCGCATGGATCCTGACGTGCCCCTTGTCATTCCCGAGGTCAATCCCGAGCATCTCGGGCTCATCAACGTGCAGCGCGAGCGACGCGGATGGTCGGGCTTTATCGTCACCAACCCAAATTGTTCGACCATTCATTTGGTCTGTGCGCTCAAGCCTCTGCACGATGCGTTTCGCCTGGAGCAGGTGATGGTGACCACGTTGCAGGCGGTGAGCGGAGCCGGGTATCCGGGAGTGGCATCCCTGGACATCGTGGACAACCTCATCCCCTACATTCCACGGGAGGAGGAGAAGATCGAGAGTGAGCCGCTCAAACTGTTGGGGACGCTGGTCGGCGATACCGTTCATGCGGCCCCCATCACGATCAGCGCGGCCGTGCACCGGGTACCGGTCATCGACGGTCACACCGAAGCCGTGGTCGTCAAGATGAAATCCTCTCCCTCCCTGGAGGAGGTGAAGGCTGCGCTGGCCGGGTTCCGCGGAGTACCCCAGCGTTTACAGTTACCCACCGCGCCCGACCCGGCCATTATCGTGCGCGAGGAACCCGACCGCCCACAACCGCGCCTGGATCGCAACGCGGGCAAGGGCATGGCGACCACGGTGGGACGTCTGCGTCCCGACCCCATTTTGGACTACAAGTTCGTGCTATTAGGACACAACACGATCCGTGGAGCGGCAGGTGCTTCGGTGCTAAATGCAGAGTTGGCGTTGGCGTTGGGTTACTTGGATAAATAAGGGGGGGATTGCTCCCTGCAGGGCTGAGGAGGAGGCATGACGCACGAGACACCGGTTACCATACATACCACGGACCTATCCCCATTTCGCGGTTGGCGGTATCGGGCTGATTTACCTCTGCATCGGCTCCTCACGCCCCCGTATGACGTCATTGGGCCTTTAGAGTCGAAGGCATATCGTGAACGTCACGCTTACAATATTGTGCGGGTTATCCTACCCCAGAAGGAGAGTGAATCCCCTCCCGGGGATTGGTATGCCGAAGCCGCGCGCACGTTGTACCTGTGGCGTGCGCGCGGCATCATCGTACAAGACCCTGCTCCTTCGTACTATCTGATGCGCCAGAAATTCACGCTTCCCGACGGGAACTCGTTGGAACGGTGGGGCATCATTGGGCGGTTTAAGTTGCGCCCGTGGGGCGAGGGCATCCTTCCTCACGAACAGATCTTTCCCGGCACAAAGGCCGACCGCATGGCCCTGCTGCGCGCGACCCGCATCCAGTTCAGCCCCATATTCTCCCTGGCCCCCTTTTCGGTAAGCGATCTGATGGATGTCGTCCGGGATGTCATAGCGCCTCCTCCGGTGGCGCGGTATGTGGATGACGATGGTGTGGAACACGCGCTTTGGGCAGTGCGTGAACCCCACACAGTCGCTCGGGTGCGGGAAATGTTGCAAGGGCAGCCCTTCTACGTGGCCGACGGACATCATCGCTATGAGACGGCCCTCTCGTATCAGCGGGAAATGAGGCAGCGCTATCCCCACGCGCCCGAGGGGAGCCCCTTCGACTACACCCTTATGTACGTGGCATCGATGGACGATCCCAGTGTGGTTATCCTTCCCACCCATCGGGCCCTGGATAGCCGTCTGAAGGTCGTTCCGGAGCGCATCATCCGCATCGCGCAGGCAGCATACGACGTTACCCCGGAACGGGACGACGACGCCGTTGTCCAGTGGGTAGAGAGGGCGCCCGCCGGTCTGCCGGACATCGTGCTCCTTTTCCCAGAGGGCCCTGCGTACCGTCTGCACCTGCGCATGGACAGGCCCGTGGTGCAGCGGCTGTTTGCCGAAACCCCGCGCCCTTTAGCCGACTTGGCCGTCTACCAGTTGCAGCGGTTGATTCTGGGGCCGGGCGTGGGCGTGGGCAACGCGCCGGAGGAGCAGAAGCGGGTTATTACATTCCACCCGGACGCGCGTCGTCTGGTGACGGAAGTGCGCGCCGGGCGCTGGCAGATGGTTGCGCTCGTCGCACCTACATCCCTGGCCCAACTGCGTGCCCTGGCCGATGCCCGCCTCATCGCTCCACCCAAGGCCACATACTTCTACCCCAAGTTGCCCTCCGGCTTGGTCATGTATTGCCTGGAAGAATAGAGGTGGGGATTATAAATGCTTCACGCCACAAAGAAAAGAATGGAAATTTATTCATCCCATTCTCGGCGCCGAGAATGGGATGAATTTCATTCCCTTACAATCTGCCGTGCATCTATACGGACGCATTGGTAAGCCCCATAAAGAAGGGGGATTCCGGTATAAGGTGGAGGTGTGTGATACAATGAAGTGAGGTGTTGGGCATGTCTCGCCTATGTGAACAAGCATGCTAACCTGAGGATAGCCCGGCCGCATACATATTCTTCTCTGGGGAGGAGGACAGGATGGCCACAGAAGTGCGCCTTGGAGTTATTGGGGTTGGCCGTATAGGTCGGCTCCATGTCCGTAATCTGGTAACCCAAGTTCCCCACGCGCGAGTCATCGCCGTGGCAGACATCGTTGAAGAAGCGGTTCGGCATGTAGCACAGGAGTACGGTGTGCCCGAAGCGTACACCGATCCCCGGTACATCATGGAACACAAGGACATCGACGCCGTAGTGATATGTTCGAGCACCGACACCCACGCGCCCCTCATCGAACAGGCGGCAGAGGCCGGCAAGCACGCCTTCTGCGAGAAGCCCCTGGCCCTGGAGTTGGACCGCATCGACCGAGTGCTGGAGAAAGTTCGCCAATCCGGCATTAAACTCCAGGTTGGTTTTCAGCGTCGTTTCGACCCCAGTTTCCGTCGGGCTCGCGACCTGATTGCCGAGGGAAAGATCGGCGAACCGCACATCCTGCGTATTACCAGCCGTGACCCCGCCCCGCCCCCCATTGGATACATCAAAGTCTCCGGGGGCATCTTCTTGGACATGACCATCCACGACTTCGACATGAGTCGCTTCCTCCTGGCGGATGAGCCGGAGGAAATCTTCGCCGTGGGCAATGTCTTGGTCGACCCCGCCATTGGCGAGGCAGGGGACATCGATACCGCGATCGTCACCATGCGGTTCCGCAAGGGTGCATTAGCGACTATTGACAACAGCCGCCGGGCTGTGTACGGGTACGACCAGCGTGTGGAGGTCTTCGGTTCGGAGGGTATGGTGGCCGTGGGGAACAAAACCCCCGATCACGTCTCCCTTGCCGATGAATCGGGAGTGCATGCGGCCAAGCCCGTTTACTTCTTCATCGAACGTTATACTGAGGCCTACGTGGAAGAAATGCGCGCCTTCGTCGACTGCATCCTGAACGACACCGAGCCGCCCGTGACGGGCGCGGACGGTCGCGCTCCCGTCGTCATGGGCTACGCGGCCTGGCAATCCTACCGTGAAGGGCGGCCTGTGCCTGTGTCCATTGCCTGAAGCCCACATGAGGAGAATCCACCCATGCGCGTCGTGGCCATGATCTTGGCCGGAGGAGCCGGAACGCGGCTTACGGTGCTCTCCGAGCACCGGGCAAAGCCTGCCGTCCCCTTTGCCGGACGGTATCGGATTATCGACTTCACCCTATCCAACTGTGTGAACTCCGGGATTTACGACGTCGGAGTCCTCACCCAGTATCGTCCCCATTCGCTCATCGAGCACATCGGCATTGGGCGCCCGTGGGACCTGGACCGCACGCGCGGGGGTGTGCACATCCTCCAGCCTTACCAGGGGCGCAAGGGGAAGTTGTGGTATAGCGGCACCGCAGACGCCGTGTACCAAAACTTGGATTTTATCGAGCGATCGCGAGCGAACACCGTACTCGTCCTCTCGGGCGACCACATCTACAAGATGGATTATCGCCCCTTCCTCGCCTTGCACCGGGAGAAGGGGGCCGATCTCACCGTGGCGGTCATGCACGTCCCCGTGGAGGAAACGCATCGCTTCGGCATTCTCACGGTTAACCGCCAGGGCCGGGTGACCGAGTTCCACGAGAAGCCCAAGGATCGGGACAAGGGCACGCTGGCAAACATGGGCATCTACGCGTTTCGGGCCGATGTGTTGGCCGAGAGGTTGACCGAATTGGCCGCCCAGTACGAGGATCTCGACTTTGGCAAGCACGTGATTCCGGCCATGATCGAGCGGGGTGACAAGGTGTACGCGTTTACCTTCGATGGCTACTGGGTGGACGTGGGCACCATCGCGGCCTATTGGGGGACGAGCATGGCCCTCCTCGACCCGGATGCCCCGTTGGGGTTGTACGACCGCGAGTGGGTCATTCACACCCGCAGTTATGAACGGCCTGCGGCCAAGTACGGCCCCCAGGCGCGGGTACGCCAAAGTATGGTGTGCAACGGGTGTGTGATCCGCGGGGAAGTCGAGCGTTCCGTGCTGAGCCCGGGCGTGTATGTGTCCCCGGGCGCAGTGGTGCGCGAATCCGTGGTCATGAACGACACCTGGATTGGCCCCGGTGCGGTGCTGGATCGGGTGATCGTGGACAAGAACGTGGTCGTTGGCTCCGGGGCCCTGTTGGGCTGGGGTGAGGAGTTCGACGTGCCCAACGAACTGGAGCCCGACAAGTTGAACACGGGAATCACCGTCGTGGGCAAGGGGGCCCACATTCCCGCCAACGTGCGGGTGGGGCGCAACGTGCTCATTCGTCCAGACGTGAACGAGGAGGCGTTCGCTGCGTTTGGCGATACCGTGCCCGCAGGGGCCACCGTACAGGGAGAGGAACAATGAACGTGGAGGCGTTGGCCTTGATTTTGGCGGGCGGAGCAAGCCCTGCGCTGAGTGTGCTCACAGCCGTGCGCACGGAGGCGGCCATTCCCTTTGGCGGGAAATACCGCATCATCGATTTCTCCCTCTCCAACTGCGTGAACTCGGAAATCTATAACGTGGGGGTGCTTACCCAGTACCGCCCGCGCTCCCTCAACGAGCACATCGGTACAGGACGCCCCTGGGATCTGGACCGTTCCGCGGGAGGCGTGCACCTTCTCCAGCCCTATCTGCGGGAGCCCGGGGAACACGTGCGCTGGCAGGAGGGCACCGCGGATGCCGTGCGGTTTCACATCGATTTCGTGGAGGAACAGCGGGAGGAGTTGGTCCTTATCCTGGCAGGGGATCACGTGTACAAGATGGACTATCGACCCCTGCTTCACCACCACATAGAGATGAAGGCCGATGTGACGGTCGCGGTGCGTTCGGTGCCTCGCTATGAGGCCCACCGGTTTGGCGTGGTGGTCACCGACGCGGAGGGGCAAATCGTCCATTTTGTGGAGAAGCCCAAGCGCCCACCCAGCACCCTTGCCAGCATGGGCATCTACGTCTTCGACCGCTCCCTGCTGGTAGATTGGCTCACGGGCAAGGGCAAAGACCACAAGGACTTCGGTCGCGATGTCATTCCGGCGCTGGTTCGGGCAGGGAAGCGCGTGTACGCGTTCCCCTTCTTTGGCTTTTGGACGGACATAGGCACTGTGCAAGCCTACTGGGAAGCCAACATGGCCCTCATCGCCGAAACGCCCGCCCTGGATTTGGATGATCCCGAATGGATCATCCACACACGCAGTGAAGAGCGTCCCCCGGTACTGATGGGCGCGGACGCGGTAGTGGAGGGAAGTCTGGTGTGTGACGGGGCGATCATCGAGGGACGGGTGGAGCGTTCAGTGATTTCGCCGGGAGTGTACGTGGCCCCGGGCGCGGTGGTGCGCGATTCCATTCTCCTCACCGATGCCTATGTAGGGGAGGGGGCTGTGCTGGACAAAGTTATTGTGGATAAAAAGGCGCACATTGGGGTAGGGGCCCAAGTGGGCGTGGACGACGAGGCCAACCGTCCCAATGTGAATATGCCCGATGTGCTGAACACGGGTTTGACGCTCATCGGCAAGCAGGCCCGTGTACCTGCCGGGGCTATTATAGGCCGCAATTGTGTCATACATCCCTACACGCCTGAAGATAAGTTCCCCGAATCGCCCATCTCCAGCGGCAGCAGCATATGAAGGTGGGTGTGTGGACAGTTCTCGCTTTGCTGGGGCAAGGGGGCCTGTGGCCAGATCTCCTTGGGCACGTGGCCTCCCTCGCGTTCAACACGGAGCCAAAAGGAACACATGACGTGATTGTTGGAGGAAGTGTTTTTGCCAAGGAGCAAGGGCTTCTCTATACTGTTAGGCTGATGTAAGGACGGGCAATTCACCACACTACTTGATGTAGGGGGATCAACAATGGCTGAAGAACAAAGGCTGCCTTCCCGCAGTGAGAATTTCGCCGAGTGGTATAACCAGG